>JALWQU010000029.1:0-295 GCA_026982915.1 Candidatus Altimarinota bacterium
ACCTTTGGTAGGCAAAAATAATCCCCTTTTTTTCGTCTTCTGATTTAAGATTAAAGTTAACCGAAGAAACCTCCAAAACACATCGAATACCACCATTTTTCAAAATAAGCGTATCATCATGAACCCCCGCAAACTCAAGATACCTTTGTACCGCTAGCTTTTTACGAGCAATAGCCTTTCGAACAGAATCTTGTTTATTTTTTTTCATTTTTTATTTAAGGAAGTGATTTAGCTTTATTTCCGTCCAGAATATCCGCCAAATTTTTGAATTTTTCCCGAGAAACTTCTTTCGGTG
>JALWQU010000029.1:305-8378 GCA_026982915.1 Candidatus Altimarinota bacterium
ACCTTGTGGTCATCGAGACAAAAATATCACTATCAGCTTGCCAATACCGTCTTGGTGGACGAAAACTTGTTTCGATAAGGAGTAGGCAAAACTTGAAAAGTGAGACGCCTTTGATCCGCACAAAGGCAAAAGCAACCGTGAGCATGGCGGGCATCCAGATAAGTATTAAGTCAATAATATTGAGACTGTATAGCTGCCCAAAATGATTAAACATTGCGTAAGAAATCCCACCACCGACCAAGATCATGATAAGCTGACGCAGGGTGATAAACCATAAAATGGTATCTTCTCGCTGAACATCTTGGGGGACTTTGTATCGCATCGGGTTATTATACCACAGAAAACCCTAAATTAAAAGAAAAATATAGGAGGCGGTGAATAATCTTAAATTTATGAAAAAGATATACAGCGTTTTTCACCACGATCAAAAATACGAAAAAAGGAATTACAGTAGATTTACACACTGTAAAACCTATACTAAACACAACCACCTTTAAATCATAAAAAATGCCTAATAATATCACCCAAAATATAACAAACTTTTGCTTTGAGCTCGATCAACTCACACGAGTAATGCATTCTGGATCAACCCTCCTCGGAGACAAAACCCCCAAAAGTGTCGCCGAGCATTCTCTTCGTGCGGCCCAAATAGCCTTTATTATCGCCAAAATGGAAAACTATAAAAATCCTCACGAGGTTTGTACTATGCTCGTTTTTCACGATATCGGCGAATGTCGTATTGGAGATATTCACAAAGTGGCTAACCGATACTTAGAAGCCGATGAAAGACGCGCTGTCGAGGAGCAAACAAAACCCCTCGATACTATTGGCGAGGAAATTTTGAAACTTTGGGAAGGAACGGAATACCAACAAACTGAAGCGGGAATAATCGCCAAAGATGCGGATTATCTGGAGGCCGCTTTCAATGCTAGAAGCTATGTCGTTCGTGGTTTTGTGAAAGCTCAAGATTGGATTGATAATGTCGAAAAAAGACTCAAAACAACCTCCGCCAAAGCCTGCCTTAAGCAACTCAACAACGCTGATCCTTATGCTTGGTGGGAAGGGTTGAAGAAGTTTTAAGAAAGCTGATTTTAAGAAAAAAATTGTTTTTAGACTCTTATTCGTGTATTATTATTTTGTAATACCTTTATTTAATACGATGCAAACAACCTCTGTAAAGATACCAACCGATTTAGCCAAGAACCTACAACGAACCGCTAGGATAAAAAAAGTTAATAAAAGTGTTATTATTCGACAAGCACTAGAAAAGTTTTTAGAAGACGCGCTTAAAAAAAGTAAGACGAGCAATATTCCGATGGTAACAACCATTAAAGACGATATACTTAATACCCCTTACGAATGGAACGAACCCGAAAATCTCATATCGTAATTGATACACATATTATGGTGTGGCTTACGGGAACCCTTGAAGATAGACGAAAATCCACCCAGAAACGATAAAACTTATGGAAGATTCTGCTATCCTTGTTTCGCCTATGAGTTGCCTTGAACTCGACTTCCTGCATGAAATAGGCCGTTTAAATGTCGGCAGTGATACGATTCTGAAAGCCTTAGAGCTGGGACTTGATATTAGTATTGATGAAGCTCCTTTTCCGTCTATCATAGAACAAGCTAAAATGCTTACCTGGACGAGAGACCCTTTTGATAGAATTATTATGGCTCACAGCCTCTTCCACACTATTCCGCTCATTACACATGACCAGCTTATGCTCAAAAAACACAAACTCGCTCGATCGTAAGGACTAAAAAAAAATTATAGCCTAAAAGGTAAACAAATGAAAAAGATCAAAATATTTGGCGCTCGACAAAATGTTGTGGATAAAACATCGGTTGCCTTGTTTTTGGAATCTTTACTAAAAAACCTCCCCAAAAGCGCCAAAGATCTCGCCCACAGGAAATCTCGATTTGCCGCGGAACAAAAAGTCTCGATGATCCAAAACCGAGATCTCATCGTAGTCGCCAAAGCCAAAAACTGGGAACTTCCTGCCAAATTACGCGTATTATTACAAAAACGAGCTGTCAGAACTATCTCTGGCGTCTCTCCCATTGGTATTCTGACAAAACCCTATCCTTGTCCAGGAAAATGTGTCTACTGCCCAACAGAAGACCGTATGCCAAAATCCTACATGTCCAATCAGCCAGCGGCTGCACGAGCTTTGCGGAATAATTTTCATCCATTCAGGCAGGTGCGAAATCGGATTATCGCGTTAGAAGAATCTGGCCATCCCGTTTCAAAACTAGAAATCATCGTTATGGGTGGGACTTGGAGTTTTTTGCCGCATACCTATCAAAATTGGTATATCCGAAAGTGTTATGAGGCAGCGAATAGTTTTTTGCCTATAGATAAAAAGACAGATAGCTATCTGTCTCTACAAAAAATAAAATCACTAAAAAATCTCCAAAAATTAAACGAAACCGCCACGCACAGAATCATTGGGCTAACGCTAGAAACTCGCCCAGATTTTATCACCGAAGCCGAACTCGTTCGTATGCGAAAGTACGGCTGTACGCGTATTGAAATCGGTGTTCAAACACTAGACGATGAAGTGCAAAAACTAACCAAACGGGGCCACACGAGAACGCATATTATTCGGGCGATGAAACTCATGAAAGAATACGGATTCAAGGTCTGCTTTCACCTTATACCAGGACTTCCTGGGTCTAATATCGAGAAAGATTTAGTATGGATGAAAGAAGTTTTCAAAAACCCTGATTTCTGTCCCGATTTTGTAAAACTCTATCCCTGTGTCGTTATCGAAAGTGCCGAGCTTAGTCAGTGGTGGAAAGATGGACGATATAAACCTTATGATGATTCAGATCTCATAAAGCTACTCATGCAATGGCAAACTTTTGTGCCTGAGTGGACACGAATCATGCGACTAATGCGTGATATTCCCGTGAGTAATATCTCAGCAGGTGCCAAGTTTAGCAACCTCCGTCAGATTATTACCGACCAGCCCACAAAATTACGAGAAATTGTCGGGGATGATTTTTATGAGACGCATAAACTCGATACACATAATAATCTTTTTCGTGATATTCGAGCCAGAGAAGTGGGGTTCTCGGTGCTTGAAAACTTATCAAAAAATGAATCACCAATCCTTGTTCGTCGAGATTATGCTGCTTCAGACGGGATCGAAACCTTTCTGTCCTTTGAATCCCCGGATAAAAAAGTACTTTTTGCTCTTTTGCGTTTACGAAAACCCACTGATAACTTTGAACCCCAATTTTTTCGATCAGTACTCAAGGATGCAGCACTCATTCGTGAAGTACATGCCTATGGTGGTGAAATGTCCGTGGGAAAAGGGAAGGGTATGGGGCAACATCGCGGCCTCGGTCGACGACTTATTGAGGAGGCGGAACGAATTGCGCGTGACGAATGGCGAAAAAAAAGAATGACTATCATCGCTGGTATCGGAACACGAGAATACTATCGGAAATGGGGTTATGAAGAAAAAATGACCTATATGACTAAAAAGTTATAGGAAAGTTTGAATTTTTCATTCAATGGCCTACCCTACAGATGAAATTATAATTACCGTAATCTTGCTATAAACCATGTCTGATCAAACACCGACACCACCAGCCGATAATAAACCCGCTATTCCAAACCCTGCTGACGCTAAAAGCGTAGAAGTTTTTATGAAGCTACCCGTTGCGGATCTAGATGAAAACACTGCACGAGCGCTTATGGGATTTTATATCATTTGGGCTTTTGAGGGCAATCATGCTGATTTTAAATCGCCTAAAATAAACCTGGAACTGGTTAAGAAATTGCATGCTCGGGAGATTACCATTGGTGATTTTGTTAAAGATTCGCTGAATGATGAGATTTCCTCAAAACTACTCCTTGATAAAGCTGACTCCTTTTCTAAATACTACTTTAAGTGGAAATATATCAGTGATGCCAAGACTCTTTTGGGTGATACTTTTGAAGCTAGTTGGGAAAACTATACCAAATTAAAGGTCAAAATAACTGAACGGTTCACTTATTGGGCACAAGACCCTCAAAAAGCGCTTGATGAAAAGCTAAAAGAATCAGATCCAACAGCTAGAGCGGGACAGCTCAGTGTCAGAGGGGATCATGTTTTTACTATCCCTCCACACCCTAATACAACTTTTGATGAAGAGAATTTTCTCATTTTACTTGAGGGCTCTATTTCTCTTACGATGGAAGAAAAACAACGAGTAATTCAGGCCATTCCTCGTCTAAAAATAGAGCAAATAGACGAGCTTATTTCTATTTTTACGGAAGAAAAGCAAAAGTTTTCAGAACTAGAGAATGAATTTGCCGATGATGTTAAGAAGCTTAAAGAAGAGCGAGAAAAGGAAATTATCCGAACCGAGGAGAAGAAAGAAGAAATAGCCGAAACGGGTAATGATGCCGAGGAAGCTGAACGGATTAAACGTGAAATGGGATTATAGAAATATTTAAATTATAAAAAATGACCAGAACCCTAAAAACTATTCTTTGGACAAAGTTCGTTGTTGTATTGGTAATGTTTTTTATTAGTTTTAGTTTAGATTTCTGGATTCTCCAAATGGAACCAAAAAATGCTTTTAATTTACTCTTATGGGGGAAGCCCTTTCTCGTTCTTAGTTTTATAGGTTTGTTAAATCTACTCTTTCATTTTCCCCATAAAGTCGCTGTACCCAATGTAATCCCGAGTGTATTTTTAATACTCAGTTTCCTTGTTTTTTTTGATTTAGGCTACTTAATATGGTTCTTTTACCCAACACTATCCCCTCATACAACTTTCTGGGGTATTTATGGCGCCCTCTTGCTTGTTTGTAGTTGGAATCTCCAAAAATATATTCGAGCTTTTACTGTCGGGTTACCCGATTAATACCCATAAAACAAGGTCGCTTTAAAAGCCTTACAAAAAACCTTGACATACTGTATTTAATTTATAGAATCGGTCGGCTTTTGGTTGCTAATAGAGCCTAGGAAGGGCTGCTTTACGCACTACGAAAAGATAAATGAAATTCCTCTAAAATGTTACAACCCAAAAAGACTAAATACAGAAAGCAGCACCGCCTCAGGTCACAACGAAAAGGGGCTGCTACACGTGGGGCTTCTATTGCCTACGGAGAGATTGCTATTAAGACGGTCGATGCTGGAGAAATTACTTCTCGTCAGATTGAAGCGGCTCGTCGGACTATTGCACGAGCTCTTAAGCGAGGCGGAAAGGTTTGGATCCGACTCTTTCCCGACAAAATTTTATCGGCTAAGTCAGGGGAGGTTCCTATGGGATCTGGGAAGGGAGCTCCTGATAAATGGGTCGCCTCTGTTCGTCCTGGTAAGATACTTTTTGAGATTGCTGGTGTTTCAATGCCTATCATGAGGCAGGCTTTAAAACTAGCTTCTTATAAACTTTCTGTTAGATCTAAGATCGTAACAAAAGAAATTGAAGCCTTGTAGGTTTCTATACTAAAAAATTAAAATGATGAATATTCAGGAACTAAGACAACTTACGCCTAAAAAACTTTGGAAGGCACTAGCTGATGCACGACGAGCTTTGGCCGTGAAACGTTTTCACATGAAGACCGGACAGGATCAAAAAACCTCTGATGTAAAAACTTTGCGAAAAGAAGTTGCTCGAATACTGACACTACTTAAGGCACAAGAGAATACTCAAAAATAACTATCACATACTATGATTACTAAGAAAGGAACCGTTGTTAAGATCTCAGGTACTAAAACTATAAAGGTTGAGGTGAATGAATATCGAACCCATGCTAAATATAAGAAGCAGTACCGAATAACCACTAACTTCTTGGCTCACGATGAGCAGGAAAAAGCCGCTGTAGGTGATTTGGTGACGATTAAACAAACAGCCCCTATTTCTAAAAAGAAAACATGGATCCTTGTAAAAGATGGTAAGTAAGTATAAGGATGTAAAGCATTCTAAAAATTAAAGAAGAACTACAACATGATACAACATATGACCAGAGTGAGAGTAACGGATAATACAGGGGCCAAGGAGGCTATGTGTATTAAAGTTTTAGGAGGATCGAAACGTCGATATGCCTCGGTCGGTGATACTATTGTTGTAACCGTTAAAACAGCTTCTCCTAAGGGTGTTGTAAGGCGAAAGTCTGTTGAAAAGGCTATTGTTGTTCGACAAGTTTCTTGGATTCGTCGTGTTGATGGTTCTTATCTTCGTTTTGATGACAATGCCGTTGTTATTGTTAATGGAGAAGGTAAGCCAAAAGGAACAAGAGTTTTTGGGCCTGTTGCTCGAGAGTTGCGACGAAGAGGTTATCAAAAAATTGTATCGTTAGCTCCTGAGGTTTTATAATTAAATTATTATACAAAAAAATATGAAATTAAGAGTAGGTGATCCGGTTGTCGTGTTAGCAGGGAAAGATAAGGGTAAAACTGGATCAATCGTTAAGCTATTTATCGAGAAGAATACCGTAATGGTAGAGGGTGTTAATGCTAAGATCAAGCACGTCAAAGGACGTGATGGTAATACAGGGGAACGCGTTGAGTTTTTTGCCCCCATTGCCCTGTCGAATATTGCCCTTGTTGATCCAAAAACAAAAAAGCCAACACGCGTTGGTTATAAAATAGAAAAAGGACAAAAAATTCGGTTTGCTAAAAAATCTGGAGTAGAAATTCCTAGCCCAGAAAGTGCGAAATCTAAAACTATAAAAGCCTAAAGGATAAACCATGAAATCATTACTACTTGAAAAATATCAGAAAGAAATTGCTCCAAAACTTATGAAAGAGCTTGGTCTTAAGAACCCAATGGAGCTACCACGAATTGAGAAAATTGCGGTAAATGTGGGGATTGGTTCTTATCTACAGCGACTTGGAAAAAAAGATCCAGCTGAAGTTGAAGAAGCTATTGCGCAGATAACGGGGCAAAAACCTAATGTTCGAAATGCTCGAATGTCTATCTCTAACTTTAAATTGCGAGAGGGTATGCCCGTTGGTGTTTCGGTTACTTTACGAAAAGATGCCGCTTACAATTTCTTGGATAAAGTTATAAATATTGTCTTTCCTCGAGTTCAAGGATTCCGAGGAGTCAAACGAAAGATCTTTGATAAAAATGGAAACTGTGCTATTGGATTTAAAGAACACACTGTTTTCCCTGAAATTAATCTTGATGATGGACGAAGAGTTCATGGTGTTCAGGCTACTATTGTTTTTTCTGGTAGTAATCCTGATCATAACTTGAAATTATTAGAAGCTCTTGGGTTCCCTTTTGTTAAGGAAACCACGAAAACAGATGAAAACTAAATCTTACATAACTAATTTAATTAAAAAATGGCTCGAACAGCAATCGTTACCAAATCCCAAAAATTTATGGAAAGACACCTTTTAGCTAAAAAGGAAGGTCGAAAAATAAAAAATGCGACTCGTGCCTATAATCGATGTTCTCTTTGTGGACGACCTCGTGGGTACATGCGAGATTTTGGAATTTGTCGATGTTGCTTTCGACTTCATGCTGAAAAAGGACTGGTCCCAGGACTACGAAAATCTTCTTGGTAATATAAATCCCTATCTTAAATAATCAAAGTTAACGACTAACGAATAATAAAATGACTGACCCAATTGCTGACTTCTTAACACGAATTCGAAATGCCCAAATGGCACAAAACGATAAAGTAGAAATGCCTTATTCAAAAATGAAAGAATCTATCGCAAAGGTAATGCTGAAGAATAACTTTTTAGCAAAGGTTAAAAAAGATACATCGGGGCAATTTCCAACCTTGGTTATAGATCTTCCTGAGAAAAAACTAACCCTTAGCCGGGTTTCAAAACCGGGACAACGTATTTATAAAGGTTCACAAGAAGTTCGAAAAGTTCTTAATGGACTTGGTATCGCTATTATTTCTACCTCAAAAGGTATCATGACAGGATATGAAGCCCGAAGCTTAAATATTGGTGGTGAATTTCTTTGCACCGTCAGCTAGTCTTATTATTTGAAAAAAGTGCTCTATCTTAAAAACCAGTAATACTGGTTTTTTTATGCTTAAAAATATTCATCAGTATACTTGAGGAAATCCCGATAAATTAATAAGCAATGCTTAAAAGAAACT
>JALWQU010000030.1 GCA_026982915.1 Candidatus Altimarinota bacterium
ATTCACATCAATTTACAATATTTTCTAACTTTGCTAAAAAAAACAGACACCAAACCTCAGTAGCTTGAGCCAAAAAAGATTAGGTCGCTGAGAGAAAAAGAACAGGTGGCTGAGTGACCGCCATAGGCGGTTGTATCGAAGCCCGGTTACAAAAACCTCAAAAAATGATAAAAGGATACATGTACATACTAAAATGTTCAGACGGAAGCTACTACACAGGTAGTACAAAAGATTTAGACAAAAGAATACTTCAACACCAATCAGGAGAAGGAGCAAATCATACCAGCAAAAGACTTCCAGTTAAATTAGTTTATTACGAAGAGTTTATGAGAATTGACGAAGCTTTTTTTAGAGAAAAACAAGTTCAAAAATGGAGTAAAAAGAAAAAAGAAGCATTAATCAATGGAGAATTTGAAGATCTAAAATCCCTTTCAAAAAAATCATTTACAAAATAAATAATGAAGCCAAAAGCCGAAAGCTAAAAGCCAAAAATACAGGTGGCTGAGTGACCGCCATAGGCGGTTGTATCAAAAAGAAAAGGTGGCTGAGTGACCGCCATAGGCGGTTGTATCGAAGCCCCGGATCTCAAACAACCCAAATCAACCCTCCATACTGCAACATCACCAGATTGTTGGTGCTATAAGGTATCCTAATTTTTCCATTTATATTCTCTACCTCTTCAATTTGTTGCATAGTGTTTTCTGTAATATAATCACCTTCCGAAAATTCTGAAACAACTCCCTGCCCAATGAGTAAAATAGCATCACTTACTCCGGCTTTTAAACGGATATACAAAGAATTTCCATCGATTTGACTCATACATGGTACGGATCTTGCATCTCTTTCTTTAGCAAAACAAAATCCTTTCAACGTTCTTTGAATTTCTTCATAACTTATTCGCTTTGGTAAAGCGTCTGGTGTAGTGTAAAAATGCTTGTATAGTTTTTTTACAATCTCTCCATGCTTCAAATAATCCATCTTTTGACCGCTTTGCTTTGCCATTCGATAAATAGCTGTAGCCATGGCATTAATCGCTTTAAATAATGTAGAACATTTTCTGGTTTGTTCAAATGCTGCAGAAGTCTTTAGCTTTTCTGAACGATATGGATCTCTCATCCTGCACACACTCTTCCCGTTCAAGGTATAAAATACCAAATTATTAATGCTCCCGTTTAACGATATGATGCCTTTTACCTTAGCCATGTTTATATAAACTCAACAATCGTACCATTCTCCATCTAAATAAGGGAGTAATAGGGAGTTAATAAGGGGTTGATAAGGGGTGAGAACGCCCCGATTAGCATACACCTTCACCCTACCTTCACCCCGATAGCGTATATAATAGCCAAAAGCCAGGCGGCTAAGCAAAAAAGATTAGGTGGCTGAGTGACCACCCCGGATGAACACTACGAAATACAGGTGGCTGAGTGACCGCCTCGGATGAACACCACGAAAAATACAGGTGGCTGAGTGACCGCCACAGGCGGTTGTATCGAAGCCCCGGATCCAAAATATATTTCTTCTATTCCATATAAAAAATACGTAATATTTCGTATATTTATAAAATGAAAAGAAACGCAATTTTGTAAGATGAAATATTCTTTTATTCTTTTATTATTTGTTGGAATTAACCTTTTTGCTCAAGATATTCCAAAAGATCTTGAAAAACAATTACTCAAGTCGGTTCAGTTTTTTAAAAAAGGTAAATACGAAGAAGCTGCCTCCGGCTTTATGGAAGGAGTTAGTCAACTGGAACTATATATGCCAAAAAATGATACAATCGCATATTCAGCTTATAGTTTATTGTCTGGTTATGCTCTAGATAGTATTGGTGAGTTCAAAAAAGCAAAATACTATTATGAAAAGTCATATAATGCCTATGTCGCTAATAATAGCCCGTATCACGAATTTGCAATTAATTCCCTCTATGGTTTGGTTTATGATTGTAATCAATTGGGCCTAATTGATGAAGCTCTTTTGTATCAGAATAAAATTGCTGAGGTCTATAAAATTGCTTATGGTGAACGAAGTGCCGAC
>JALWQU010000031.1 GCA_026982915.1 Candidatus Altimarinota bacterium
TTTTCCACTTTCTTTATCTCAAACTTTCCTTTCATTACCCCTGGTACGATTTCGTCATATAAATTTATTTCCATAGCTTCACTATACCTCCAGCACAGGATTTTGGGAATTACCCGTGAAATTAAGGGAATTTTTGATAAATGCCTTTTATTTTTGATAAATCCAATTTATGCTTCCCCTGTAAAAATTTATCCGCTACAACTATGTCAAAGAATCTCGTCATTGTCGAATCCCCAGCCAAAGCCAAAATTATCGAAAAATATCTCGGAAAAGATTTTATGGTAAAATCTTCTTTTGGACATATTCGAGATCTTCCTCGGAAAAAAATGGGACTGGATATCGAAGGGGGCACTTTTGAACCAGAATACATCCTAAGTGATGACAAGAAAAAAGTCATCCGAGAGCTCAAAGCCGCCGCCAAAGGACGAGAAGTTTGGTTAGCGGCGGATGAAGACCGCGAAGGAGAAGCTATCGCGTGGCATGTTTGCCATGCTTTGAAACTTGATCCTAAAAAGACAAAACGAATTGTGTATCACGAAATTACAAAAACAGCCCTAAAGGCCGCCGTCAAAAACCATGGCTTGATAAATCAAGATATTGTTGATGCACAGCAGGCTCGACGAGTACTTGATCGGCTTGTTGGATATGAGCTTTCTCCGGTCTTATGGCACAAGATACAGACGGGTCTTTCTGCTGGACGAGTCCAGTCTGTTACGGTGCGAATTGTCGTAGAACGAGAGAGAGAGGTGCAAAAATTTGGAGCTACTTCAAGTTTTAAAGTTGTGGCTGAATTTGACCTTGGGAATAAAAAAATACTAAAAGCCGAGTTACCAAAGAGATTTGCGGCTTATGAAGAAGCCAAAGGTTTTTTAGAAGCCCTAAAAGGAGCTGATTTTACCGTCGCAACAGTTGAGAAGAAACCCGGGAAAAAATCTCCATCAGCACCTTTTACCACCTCAACACTTCAGCAAGAAGCGAGTCGAAAGCTAGGATTTTCGGTAAAACAAACGATGATGGTCGCTCAGAGGCTCTATGAAGCTGGGAAAATCACCTACATGCGTACCGACTCGCTTAATCTGTCAGACCAAGCGATCAAGGAAGCCGCGACACAGATCGAAAAATCTTATGGTAAAGAATATGTCCAAACACGAAAATTTAAAACTAAGTCGGCTGGTGCACAAGAAGCGCATGAAGCCATTCGTCCCACTGATATGGGCGCTAATACGGTTGACGGAGAATCCAATCAGCAGCGATTGTATGACCTGATCTGGAAACGAACCCTCGCATCACAAATGGCGGAAGCTAAAATAGAGAAAACGATCGCCACTATTGGTATATCCACCATAGACCAAAAACTGGTGGCTAAGGGGGAAGTTTTGAAATTTGAAGGATTTCTTAAGGTCTACCTTGAAGGGACGGATGAAGAAGATGAAAAAGAGGAAGCCAAAATGTTACCGCCTATCGATGAAGGACAGGGACTAGATCTCATAACTTGCACTGCTAGTGAAACCTTTTCTCGACCACCGGCGAGATACACCGAAGCTTCTTTGGTGAAAAAGCTAGAAGAAATGGGAATCGGACGACCGTCTACTTATGCGCCTACTATTTCCACGGTTCAAGATCGTGGATATGTGGAGAAAAAAGGCCTAGACGCCAAAAAAAGAGCCGCTCGGAAGATGGTTTTTAAAGCCGAAAAAATAGAAGAATCTTCACATCAAGAAAATTTTGGAGCCGAAAAAAATAAACTTTTCCCTACAGAAATCGGGAAAGTGGTTACGGATTTTCTCGTAAAATATTTTGCGGATGTTGTTGATTATGGTTTTACCGCCAAAGTTGAAGCTGATTTTGATGCTATTGCTGAAGGAAAATCCAAGTGGAATGATATGATCAAAAATTTCTATACGGGGTTTCATGAGACCGTGGAAGCCGCTGGAGGCATTTCACGAGAAGAAGCCTCCCAGTCACGAGAAATCGGGAAAGATCCTAAATCAGGAAAACCAGTAATGGCACGGATCGGACGATTTGGACC
>JALWQU010000032.1 GCA_026982915.1 Candidatus Altimarinota bacterium
ACCTAGTAGATGCCCCGCAATCACATCGGTAAAAAAAGCGAGCAGACTAAAAAGCGGTTTGGAGACAATTGCCCGAAATAGTCGTCGAAACATACCGGGGTCTTCATAGGTAAATTTTTCTGATTCAATAGTTTTATCGCCTAATTTAATATCAACCACATACTTCCCGGCTTCAGAAAAAAGTTCGTGATTAAAGGCTTTCAGCTTCAAAATGTGTGTTGTGTTCGGCTTAACCGTAAAGTCTGACAGATCTTTCTTATCACAACTGACAAATAATTTATCAGAAATATTTACCTTTTCGCCGTTTATAAGTCGTGAAATCTGAAGATTTTCAACGGCGCCACAAGCCGAATTAAAGGTCACCGCCTTATCGGTATTATTTTTAATATTTAACTGCAAGAGATGTCCCAAAACAGGCGTATCATCGATCGAACGGACCGTTACCGTCCCATCTGTAGTCGCTTCTTTGGGATGACCGAAAAAATACTGAATCGCGAAAAAAGAGAGGTAAAAAATAGCAAACCAGGTAAAGAATGATTTGAGGAGTTGTTTTTTTTCTTCGTTCATTTTGTTTTTTGATGAATAAATGTTAGGTAGGCCTCGATATGAGGCTGAATTTCCGCCGTAGTTTTAGGGATTTTTTTGCCGTTGTAAAGACAGATCGTGTTTCGCCCTTGTAGTTTTGCCAGCTCCGCCTTACGAAAAAGTTCATAGGTCAGGCGTCGAAACCGATTTCTTTTTACGGCGGACTTCTCAACTTTTTTACTCACCACGACCGCACAACGCGTTCGATCACGCCCATTCCCGTTAAAAAACAAAAAAGGACCATGTCGAAACGGCCTCATTTTTCGACGCAGAAATTCAAAGTTTTTAGCCGTAAAACGGTTTATTTTAGGAATCATTTTACGCTTGAGGAAAGGCTGATAAATTCTTCCATAAGGTTTCCATCGCTTCTCCGGCTTTTTCCGCAAAATCATCCCCATGACCAGCATAGAGAACCGATCGAGAAACAGGAATAATAATCCCCAGCCCTTTTTTTTGTACGGCGAGAACATCCGACAGAGACCCTCCCTGAGCGCCAATCCCCGGAGCCAGTATCCAGGTATGAGGCATTAGTGATCGGAAATGTGCCAGCTCCTTTCCATTCGTCGCCCCGACGACCGCGCCGACAGAAGAAAACCCGTTTTTTGATCGAGTAGATTCCCCCCATTTTTCGACTGATTCGGCTATTTTATCCGCAATAGTGGCCTGAAATTCGTTGGCGGAAGGATTGGAGGTTTTTACCAGGACAAAAATACCACGATCATTTGTTTCGCATTTTTTGACAAAGGGAAGTACGCCGTCTGATCCCAAAAAAGGGTTAACCGTACAGCTGTCGGCACCAAGTGATTTATCCGCCAGGTAAGCGGTGGCATAAGCTTCACAGGTAGTCCCGATATCGCCTCTCTTCCCATCAATAAGGACGACAAGTCCTCGTTCTTTGGCGAGTTTTATCAGGTTTTCAACGACCAAAATACCGGGCGTTCCGAGTACTTCAAAGTACGCCATTTGGATTTTTATACCGCAGATATATTTTTCGGTAAACATCAGGATTTCCCGACAAAAATCATAATAAGCTTGTGCCCAAGCGGCATTTTCATCAACGCCTTCGTTTATTCGTTTTTGGGTTATTTTCCCAAACTCCTGAGGCATTTTTTCTCGGTTTGGGTCTAGCCCGAGCATGAGACAGGATTTTTTGTGGATGATGATGGATTCGAGTTTTTCGGAAAAGTTCATTGTTATCAATACTAGAGATGCAGGAAATTAAAAAAAGGTTGTTTTAAAATATTATCAAAAAAAGTCTTGACAAAAAAAAAAAAACGTTTTTACTGGGCTCGTAATTAACAAATTTAACCCACAATATTATGAAAAGTGAAGAATCAACAATTCTAAAAAGTCTTAAGTTTTCCGGACAAAAAATCTAGCATAGTAGTCTGGTTGGGAGGTTTGGGAGATTTTCTGTGAACGACATTTACAGGAATGA
>JALWQU010000033.1 GCA_026982915.1 Candidatus Altimarinota bacterium
CACTCTTTTCTTATTTTTATTCGAACTATCATTCCTGTAAATGTCGTTCACAGAAAATCTCCCAAACCTCCCAACCAGACTACTATGCTAGATTTTTTGTCCGGAAAACTTAAGACTTTTTAGTCTTTTTATCGTTTTTGCGGTAGACTTTTGCGTGATGAATCAAAAAAAAGGCTTGTTTACGGGAAAAGAGTTTATTTCTGAAATTATGGAAAAAATGCCGGTTGCTCAAGAAATTTTTGCCGCTCATGGGCTGGCTTGTGCGGGCTGTCATATCAATGTTTATGAAACGCTCGAACAAGGCGCGCTTGGTCATGGTATGGATTCGGAGTCTATCAAGCGCTTGATCGACGACCTCAATGATGCTGCTGAAAATTTAGCTATAACAACTTCTAATCCCCCTAAGAATCCGGTCCTTACGGATATCGCCCGTCAAAAAGTACTAGAATTTCAATCATTACAGTCCGCTGAAGGCTTTGGCTTTAAAATTGAGGTTGATGATGTTGAGGGCGATATTAGCTACCATTTAGATTTTCTTGAAAAGCCAGAGAAAGGCGATATTATCATTGAAACGAATGGCATAAACCTTTTTTTGGACAAGCAAAGTCTGCGGTTGCTTCAAAATTATACGATTGATTATGGTAAAAATGAGCATGGCGAAGAGGGTTTTAAGGTAGACAAATAAAATCAAGATGATATTCAATTAAGATTTCTAAAGCCCCTCCAAATACTAAAATTTCTTGTTCGGTTGAATTCATCAGCCCCTTCTTCAATGAGCCATATTTTTGGCTAAATATCGAGATTACACGAAAAAGAATTGAAAATAATAGTAAACACTGGTATGATACTTGGAATTTATCAAAAAATAAAAATGAAAAACAGTCATCAAAGACGAACCTTTAAGGCTTGCATGAAAGGCCTTATTATTACGGGGCTTTTGGTTTTTATCCCTATTACAGGATCGGTTCACGCTGGATTTAGAGAAGGCGTAGAAAATAGTCTCAATAATGCCGCTGGAAGTGCCCTTGATTCCCTTGGAAATTCTGTAAAAGATGTCTTGAACATTAAACACAATGGTACTAATGATGCTGGTGGCTCTAATGGTCCTGTTTTTCATGGAACAGGATTGACTGGTGGGGCTGATATCGTGCGACAACGATTAGACGACGGGGTCTCAAAAGCCACGGATGTCAAAGAGCTTATTGTTAGCTGGACCAACTTCTTACTTCCCATTGCCGCTACGGTAGCGGTCCTTGCTATCGTCTGGGCAGGGTTCCTTTATATTACCGCCTTTGGTGATGAAGGTCGTATGGATTCAGCTAAAAAAATTATTATATGGGTTGTCGTGGGAATTCTTATTATCGCGGCGGCCTATGCTATCGTCAAACTTGTCATGGACGCGGCTTTTTAACTGATAAATAAATAAAAAAATGCAAATAACACTCAATGGCTTTCGTAAATTAGTATTAAGTTTTATTTTAATAATATTTATTATACCAACCTCTTTAGCAGCCGAGGAGGAAAAAGGCTTTTGGAGCAGTGCTGGAGATTTTGCTGTTAGTGTTGGAGGAGATGTTATTGGTGATCTAGCCGGCACAGCTATTGATGCGGGAATTAATGCCGCAAAGGGCGGTATCATGAACGCTTTAGGCCTCGGTGGTAATAATAGTAGTTTTAACGATGCCTTTGATGCCATTGGTAACGGTGGTGGTGCGGGTACCGTGCCTGAAGGGAAATTCGAACTCCCTAGTGCCAGTAAATACGAGACTATTGCACAGACAACCTCTCTACGAGATTTTATTCAAAAAGTGCTTAATTTCGCCCTGACTTTCCTCGGAATTATCGCTATCGTGGCGATTATTTATGCGGGGTATTTGTATATTCTCTCCGGAGGGGACGAATCTAATACGGACAATGCTAAGAAAATTGTCATGTATGTCGTTGTCGGAATACTCGTTGTCACGGTCTCTTATGCCCTAGTAAACACAGTCTTAACCCAGACTATTACAGGAGGAGACGATCGAGGGGAGAAAAAGCTTGGTAGCAGTGCTAATAATGGTGGTTCTAATGGCGGCACCAGCTCTCTTCAAAATGCAGGTCTTAATATTCTTAGTACGGATAATGGTGTTACGACGATTCAAACCTCTCTCACTCCGGGGACTATTATTCCCGCTGGGACAACCCTCCCTAATGGCGTTGTTTTGAATCAACCTATAACCGTTGGTCCCGGTGGTATTGTGAGTGTTCCTACCGCTCAAATCTCACCAACAAACTCTAATAATTTAACCACTAATAACCTTCTCTCCTTTCAAAATGGTATTATCGTCAAAAGTGAGGCCAGAGATTTAGGCACCGCTATCATCGTCTCGCCAGAGGCGGCCGTGCAAGGTATTAAATTAGCCCTTTCTCTTCAGGCTATGGCACAATTTGACTTTGGAGATGGAACCTCGGCGATTCTTGATTCCTTACAAAATCCCAATGCGACTGTTACCCATAGCTTCGGTATAGGGCAAAAAGTTTATAACATACGCGTTATCGCCAAAGGGGTGGATGGTAAAGAGTATGCCTTTCAAAAAAAGCTATTTATTGGTGGAACAGAGGCCAAATTAAGAGTTTCTAAAACAAAGGCCTTTATGGATGAGCCACTAACGCTCAATGGGAGTGCTTCGCGTGTAGACTTAGGCGCTATTAAGGCTTATAAGTGGGAATGTACAGGTGCCACTGGATGTTTTAGCTCTGGTGATGTAAAAGGGCCTGTTATAACCGGTACTTTTGACGCCCCTGGTAAATACAAGGTAACCCTAACCGTTGAAAATACGGTAGGGACCAGTGACAGCGCTAGTGCCGAATTTACTATCTACGATACCGAGCTTAAAGCGAATTTCAAAGCCGAAACCACGAATAATATAAAACGACCTTATGAATTTGTTTTTGATGCGGAAGAAAGCCTCAATGCTTTGGGGGAAAATAACGGCCTTCGATACGAATGGGATTTCAACGGTGTTTCTAGAAATTCAACGAACCCAACCGTTCAGTTCAACTTCAATTCTTATGGGAAAAAAACCATAAAACTAAGAGTTAGACAAACACTCTTTGGACGAACCCTTACCTCTCCTTGGAAAACGAAAACCGCTGATATTCCAAGAGAGCTTAAGCCTAATATTAAAATTATCCAATAAACAATGTGGCAAAAAATAAAATCACAAATTCACCGTATAGACCGTTTGTCTATACGGTTTGTTATAATGCTCTTGATTTGTTTCGCTCCGTTTACCACCTATGCGACAAAAACCATAAAGACGGGGATCCCCGCTACCTTTAGCACAGATGCAAAAGGGGATAGCTTTGAATGGGTTTTCCCTGATGATGAAGTTCTTAGTGGCAAGAGTGTTCAGTATACTTTTTATGAAGCTGGTACCTATACTATAACGCTTAATACCGAGAGAAATGGGCAAGTTCTTGCCGTAAAAAAAACTATTCGAGTCCAAAATTTTGGTAAACCAACTGCCTTAACCAGTATTACCGTCGAGGGTACTCCTGTGACAAATATGGATCATATCAAAGTGAATCAAGGGGAATCCATTACTTTTGATTCATTGGCGGTTGATTCCCTTGGTGAGTCGGGGAATATGAACGAAACTTGGTGGGTAAATGGGAAGGCCTACAAAAAAGAAAGTCTCCCCTTTTTATTTGATGAACCGGGTACTTATACCGGAAAACTTATTGTTTCTGAAAAAAACAATGCTAATCTTCGAGATGAAACAACTTTTAGCATTGATGTGCTAAATGTTCCCCCCGTTGTTACCGCTGTAAACTTTAAGAAAGATCCAAAGTTTGGCAACAAAAGAGTTTCTGTAAGTGTTGAAATAGAAGGGAAGAACGAAACAATAAAACAGTATCAATTCGAAATTTTAGAGGACAATGAAGTGGTCCTTCGCCAAGTGAGTCAAAACAATTCAGCCTTTTTTAACCTTGACCAATTTCCGGGGAAACATCTCTATTTTGCTAAAGCGACGGTCCTTGATAAATGGGGCGGACGGACAACCGCCGAAGGCAAAGAGCCCCTTGAAACAGAAGGGAATACTGATAATACGCCACCAGAGGCAACCATTGTTGTTTCTCCTGGGGTATCTGGAACAACCGAAACCGAATTTGCTTTCTCTGTTGAAGCCAGCGATGCTGATAATGATTCCCTTCGATATAAATGGCAACTGGCTGATGGACAAATAAAACAAAATAAAGATTTCAACTATACTTTTTCTTCCCCAGGTACTTATACCATAAAGATGGAGGCGAGTGATGGGCTGGCTACGGCTTCGGATTCGATTGATATTGTCATTGGTGCGGGAGAAACTTATGAAAATAAAAAACCTATTGTAAAAATAAAAGGAGTTTTGCCTAGTACAGGCGGTAACACCGAGACTATTTTTAGATTTTACGCGGATATTTCCGATCCGGATAATGATACCGTAAAACCTCACTGGGAAATGGGAGACGGTCATATCTTTGATATTAAAAATGTCTCTTACCGATTTTCAAAACCAGGAACTTACAAGGTCAAACTAACGGGCTCCGATGGAAAACTAGAGGCTAACGATATTATTACTCTAAAAGTTGTTGCTGTAGGAGAAAAAATACCCGAAAATAGTAATGACAATGATACCGATAGTATTTCTATTCCGGTAGCTACGGTACCACTAGAGCTAGCTATTAATACCAATGGTAAAACCAAGGTGACTACTGACCCTTTTAACCCAACGCTGGAGGCCATTCTTAACAGTGAAAAATCAAACTATGAGACCCAACTAGCCGCAGAAACAGACCCAAAGAGGAAGCAGTCTTTGAAAGAAAAGATTAAAAATATTGATAAAAAAATCGTTCAGATAAAAACCGATCCCTTTTCTCTCCGTGGAGAAACAAAGGAAGGCTGTATAGCACTCCTTAAAAAAGAGCGAGATGCGAAAATAAAGGCCTTTAGTCTTCTAAAAAAAGACGATCCTCTTCGTGAGAAGATGAAATCCAACATTGTGCGCCTGAATCTACAACTAAAAGATCCAAGTATCTGTACCAAAAATGAAAACCTTGTGGAGGGAGTTTTACTGATCAGCAAAAAAGAGCGACAAAAAAAACTAAAAATAGAAACCGATCCGGCTATTCGAAAAAGGCTCGTTGAGGAAATTGAAATTATCGACAGAGAACTTGCTAAACTTCGTGGCAACCCGTTGCTTAAGAATACCCAAGAGGCTAAATTTTTATTAGAAGATTTGCTGCTTCAAAAAAACAAAGCCCTGGCTTTTGCCAAAACTAATGAAGATCGTGCCCGTTTACAACAAGAAATCGATCAGTTAGAAAATAAAATATCAGATATAGAAAAAAATCCAGACGAAGAAGAAACACTTGTTCCGGATCTAGAGGGAACGACTGATACAAAGTTTTTCTTTTATGGAAATCTAAAAACGCAAACCGAACAAGCCATTTTCTTTGAATGGGAGCTCTCAAAAGATCTGCGTATCCCAGGACAAAATATAAATATACGTTATAAAACACCTGGATTCTATCGTGTAATGCTGAGAGTTTCTGACGGTAATTCTATCGTCAGTGATAGTATCATTATTAAAATTGTTGAAAAACAAAAAAATTGATAGAATCAATTATGAAATCCTTTAGTTTTTTAAATCATGTCCGACCAAAACAAAAATAAAATTACGGAAAATAAAAAAAAGAAACTCCCTGACTTTGAGGCTTTCCCTGATAGCAAAAAAGAAGAAAACCCCTGTGTACTACCGAACACAAAAACAAACACCCCAAAGAAATCTACTTCGGTCCCTAAAGAAACGGTGGTAAATACGCCTTCAGGAGAAGTTTCTACCTCGCAAGAGGCTTCCGCTAAGGCAAAACCAACAACGGATACTAAAAAAGTTCTTCCGCCTGAAACAGCCACTTCAAAGAAACCCTCTCAAAAGCCCACAAAACTATCCGCTCAAAAGTTATTTTTATGGTTTCTTGGTTTTGGGGCAATACTGGTATTCTTTTTTTATATCGCTCTTTTTTGGGCGGTAAGTAGCGGTAATGTTTCAAACCCTCTTTTTACAAGCCTTAATATTAGTGCTGACAGTGTTCAACGACTTCTAATCGGAATGACCTCGCTATTCTTTGGTATTCTGTCCCTTATATTTCTGCTGATAGCCCTTATCGTTGCTTTTCAAGGTCTTATGATTTCTCAGAACAAAGCACTAAAAAAGGCGGCTTTTAAAAAATCTGGAATTTATTTTTTAGTTTTCTTATTAACCGTAGGTCTCTGGGTTTTTCTTTACTGGTTTATTTCTCAATTACATACCGGTCAAGCTACCACTACCAAGCAATCTTTCATTAAAACCGAACCCGCTATTGTTCTTGACTTGGATGCGCCTGTTCAGGTTGATTTTCATATAGACGAAGCGCTCTACAAATCCATTGACCCCAAATCAATACGACAAATTCGATGGGATTTTAATGAGGATGGTGAATTTGATAGTTTTGGTGAAAATGTTACCCATCGTTTTTTAGACAGAGGGATTAATAATGGGATTCATAATGTTCGAGCCGAAATACTTTATTATGCTGATGCCCAAGGAAAAGAAGCTATTTTCAAAACAAGTCGAGATGTTATTATTAATAATGAATCCGTACACGCTCTCATTACCGCAACGCCCGAGGCTGGTACTTATCCGCTAGAGGTCGAACTAAGCGCTGAAGGATCAGCCGACCCCGATGGCGCTATTATCTTGTATGAGTGGGATCTCGATGGGGACGGTATTTTTGAAATATCTAGTAAAACTGAAAAACCCGTAAAAAAAGTTTTTGAAACCGTCGGAGAACATATCGTAAAACTTCGTGTCACGGGTAGTAACACCAGTGATTATGATGTAGCGGAGCAAAAAATAGAGGTTAAAAATCCAGAGGGACTTTTGCGTGCAGAAATCAACACCGAGGGCGTAACCAGTGGTTATGCCCCACTTCGTGTTATCTTTGACGGTTCAAACTCCTTTATTCGAGAAGGTGTAATTATTCGCTATGAATGGTTTATTGATGGGAGCAAAGAACCGCTTATTGGGCGGAAGGTGAAGAAGGTCTTTCGAGAACCTGGTGAGCACCGGGTACGACTCGTTATTGAAAATGATATTGGGGAACGACATGAAACCGTTAAAATAATTACCGTTCTTGAGGATCTCCCTACAAAAGTTATTATCTCCACAACTCCTGGCAAAGGGGATAATCAAGACTTATTAAAAGGCGTTGTTCCTTTTGAGGTTACCTTTGACGCTTCAAAATCAAGTATCAAAAATGCGCTCGAATGGCAGTGGGATTTCCAAAGCGATGGTATCACGGATGAATACGCTCAAGCCGCAAAGCATATTTTCCGAAAACCAGGGATTTATACGGTTACGCTTAATATATTAGACGCTGATAATAAAAAATATACGACAACTCAACGAGTTCTAGTCAGTCGATCTGGTATCAAAGCCCGTATTCAATCAAATCCTGATAGCGGAGAAGTACCCCTTAGGATCGATTTTGATGGATCTGGATCGGATACCGATGAAGGGACTATTGTGGATTATATTTGGGAATTTCCTAATAAAGAACCGATTCATTATGGTTCAAAAATATCCTATCTGTTTAAACAAATTGGTAACTTTTCTATAAAACTAACCGTCGTTACTTCTACCGGGAAAACCGCCACCACACAGACTATTATTTCCGCTCGTGCTCCGCACGTTAAATCTGATTTCAAGTTTAGTCCTGCTGTAGGGAATGCTCCACTCGAAGTAACCATGAATCCCGTAGCTTCAACGGGTATTGTTCGGGAATATCTATGGGACTTTGGGGATGGACAAGTCCAAAAACAACTACTGGCAAATCCAATAAAGCATACCTATAAAAAACCCGGAAAGTATAAACTAAAACTACGCCTAACGGATAGTAACGGAGTTATCGCTGAAACGGAAAAAATCATTGAGGTAAAACCTCCTCGTAAATAACAATCTAACTAAAAATGTAACTATTCAGCCATTCTGAAAAAACAGCTCTAAAATTATAGAAAAAGAGCAAAAAAAAGCCCCAAAAAAGTTTGACAGGATTTTGAGACAAAAAAGCAGTAGTCATGATAAAACATCGTTGATAAGGTGTTTTATTGAG
>JALWQU010000034.1 GCA_026982915.1 Candidatus Altimarinota bacterium
ATGGAGAAAAGACGATATTTATGCGGTGATTCTTGAGTTCGACATTTGCAAAGCAAAGATCCACAACTTGGCGTTTTTTTTCGTTATTGAGGGTTTTGAATTTAGAACTGATTGACTTAAAAAAGTTCATAAGCGCGATGATGGTTGAACTAAGTCTTGATTGTTTGTCTTGAAAAAAGATCTATGAAAGAATAAGATTATTTTAGTTGAATTTGCTTTTGGGGCATCTGAAAATTTAATTTTTGGATGAATCAATGATATGCCATGTGAATTTATGGGAATTTGGGAAAAAATGAACAATCCAAGTTTTAACCGTGTCGAATTCGATACCTTTAAAAGAGAGAGTGATAGTATTAAAAAACTTAATTAAATGAAATTCTATAAATTCCACGGAACCGGTAATGATTTTATAATGCTGGATAATCTTGCTGGCAAAATCACGCTTTCACCCCAAAAAGTTCAGAAAATGACCGATCGTCATTTTGGTATTGGGGCGGACGGGGTAATTTTAGTAGAAAAAGGCCGATCAGATGGCGATTTTTTTATGAATTACTGGAATAGTGATGGGACATTAGCCGAGATGTGTGGGAATGGGACACGGTGTACCGCTCATTTTGTGCGAGATATACTCGGGTTTAAGAGTAACCTCGTGAACCTAGAAACCCGTGGAGGTCTGAAAAAAATAACTATCAAACCGGATAATCAGTTTGCGGTTAATATGGGTATACCTGATTTTGAGAAATTTAGTGATTTCCCGAAACATTCGAAAATGTTTGAAAATGTAAATTTTGACTTTGTTTCCATGGGGAATCCTCATGCGATTGGTTTTTTCCCGGATGAACAGACCGCCACAAATTTTTTGAATAAAACAGCGCCCTCGATGGAAATTGATCGTCAACATTTCCCCAATAGAATCAATATTAGTGTGGTTTGGAAAAAGGGTGAAAATCACTTTGGAGCTAAAACGCATGAGCGAGGTTGTGGGCAGACGCTTGCTTGCGGAACCGCTATGTGTGGTGCTTTTGCCGTACTTACCCATATTTTAAAAAAGGTCGACAAACAGGCTAAAGTTCAGATTGATGTTCCGGGAGGCGTGTTATTTTTCTGTTTTAAGGCGGATGGGGCGATTGAGATGACAGGGCCCAGTAAGCGAGTTTTTGAGGGTATTTTTTTTGATTGGCTGAATTTGTAGCTTAATTTCTATCTAGCTTTAAAAACTTCTATGTCAGATAAATCCTTTATTTTATCTAGCGAGTTTGTCATATATTTTTTTCTAAATACCGTTGGCTCTAAAAACTGGAGTTCGTCTATAGCATCGTCCATTAAAAATAAAAGGATATCGACAAATATACCCTCTTTCTTATACTCACCTTCAATTAGTCCATGCTTTATTTTTTCATCTAATTTGAACCTTTGACCTTTAAATTTAAGGCTTCCAAAGTTGTCTATTTTTACGACAAGGCTATTTTTTAACTCATCTTTGACATCAATGTCATTGAAGAATAATAACTTTTTTAAAACTAAAATTTCTTTATTAGTTAGGTGTCGTTCCTTTTCTTCTTTCTTGAAGAATTTAAAAAAGTTAATCATTTTTTTATAGGGATTAAGATCTTTTGGTGTGTGTTTTTTGATTTATTGTATGTTTTCCCATTTCTGAGTCAATATCTCAAAGAAAAAGAGGAATAATCCTAGAAAAGAAGCGAATTAAAAACTTTGCATCCGTAGTGCAGAAGGTTCTTTAAAACTTCCCCCTATTACTCCTTCTGAACAGCTCCAAAGAGAACCGGAATAACCACCATAGTCATAAAAACCGAAGTGATGAGTCCACCGATAACGACGATAGCCAACGGTTTTTGTACTTCTGAGCCCGTACCCGTAGAAACAAGCATGGGGATCAACCCAATAATTGAGGTAAACGCTGTCATGAGCACCGGCCTCAATCTTCTTGTGGCGCCTTTGAGGATAGCTTTTTGGATATGTTCTGAAGTTAGATTTCCGAACTGTTCCTTTGCTTTTTTTATGGCTTGGTCGAGATAGAGGACGATAACCACACCGGTTTCGACGGCATTACCGAATAAAGCGATAAACCCAACCCAAACGGCCACGGAAAAATTATACTGGGCGATAAATAAAGCCAACAAACCTCCAATGATACTGAGCGGAATAGAAAGCATTACAACCGAAACCAATTTTAAATCCGCATAGGTAAGGTATAAAAAGATGAAAATAATCAGAATAACCAAAGGCACAACCACCATTAATTTGGCTTTAGCGCGGACTTGATTTTTGTACTGACCATCAAACTCGATCGTATAACCAGGCGGGAGAACGAGGTTCTTTTCCAAATATTCTTCGGTTTCATTTACAAAAGAAACAAGGTCTCGACCGCTTACATTCATTTGTACGGCTGACCGAAGTTTTCCATTTTCCGAAACAAGCAGGGCCGGTCCATTTTCAATTTTTATACGGGCTACTTCTGAAAGCGCGACCCGTTGTCCGTTTACACCTTGCAGGATAAGCCCCTTTATATCGGGTATTTCTGATCGTTGGTTTCGCATAAAACGCACCTCGATTCCGTATTTTTCACGCCCCTGAATAGTCTGTGTAATCGTTTTTCCACCGGTTCCAATAGCGATAGCGTTAAGAGCTTGTGATTTTGGAATACCATAAGCCGCCAGCTTACCATCATCGAGTTCTATATTGAGATATTTTAATCCAGAAGTACGAATAGCGACCGTTCCAACGGCCCCTGGGACATAAGCCATAAGGCCTTCGACTTTAATAGCGAGGTCTTCTAGCGTTTTGGCATTATCGCCAAAAATTTTAATGCCCACCTGAGCTCGAATACCAGTCGAAATCATATCAATTCGGCCAATAATGGGCTGCGTAAACCCACTCCAGAGGTTCGGGATATTTATCTTTTGGTTCATTTCCTTGATTAATTTGGCTTTAGTCATGCCGTCTCGCCATTCTGATTTTGGCTTGAGCATGATGAAGGTTTCAAGCATTGCCAAAGGGGCTGGATCGGTAGCGGTATCAGATCTACCCGCTTTTCCCATGACGGAAGCGACTTCTGGGAAAGTAGCGAGAATTTTATTGGTTTCGATTAAAAGCTCCCCCGCTTTTCTTTCAGAAACATCCGGAACGGTCATGGGCATATACATAATAGCGCCTTCGTCTAGTGGCGGCATGAACTCTGATCCGATTTGTGTTGCGATACCCAAAGAGAATAATAAGGCCAAAATCGCACTACCAATTGTTTTTTTAGGGTTTTGAAGGGCTTTTTTTAAAAAAGGTTCATAAAATTTTTGAAACCATGAAACGGTTGGTATGTCCTTATCTTCATAAAGTTTCCCCTTCAAAAAATAAGCACAGCCAAGAGGCACAAATACCAGTGAGGCTATCAGTGCACCTAACATCGCAAAAATATTGGTAAAAGCGAGGGGTTTAAAAAGCTTTCCCTCCATACCTTCAAGGGCAAAAATAGGCACAAATGACAGCATAATAATCAAAATAGCAAACAACAGTGGTACGGCAACTTCGGTCGTTGATTGGTAGACGATTTTCAAACGATCATTAAAGAAAAGCTCTTTTTTATGCGAAGCTTTTAACAGTTTTTGGTAGGCATTTTCGGTAACCACAATAATAGAATCTACCATAGTCCCAATCGCGATAGCTATACCACCAAGGGACATGATATTAGAAGGGATACCGAATAATTTCATGACTAAAAAAGTCATCATCACGCCAAAAACTAAAGCCATGGAGGTAATAAAGGTAGCGCCTTTATGCCGTAAAAAAAGCCACATGACAAAGGCCGTTATGAGGAGCATTTGCCAGAGAACATCCGCCATAGTTCTTATCGCACGAGTGATAAGTTCTGTTCGATCATAAAAAGGGACGATTTTGGTACCGGCTGGGAGTGTTTTTTCCAGGTCTTTTATTTTCGTTTTAACTCGTTCTATGACTTCAAGAGGGTTTTCTCCGTACCGCATGACCACAATGGCTCCAACTTTTTCGGTTTCATTATTGGCTAAGATACCACGACGAGCCGCTCCACTAATACGAACGGTTCCAATTTCTGAAAGTAATAAAGGCGTTTTATCTGATTTTTTGCCGATTATAAGATCCTTTAATCCCTCTTCGGACTCAAAAAACCCAATACCCTGAACCGATATTTCTCGTTCCCCATATTCGAGAACTCGTCCTGATACATTATTATTACTCGCTTGTATTTTTTTGACGACCGCCATTAAATCAAGCTTGAAGGCTTCTAGTTTTATGGGATCAAGAATAACTTGGTACTGTTTTTTGTAACCACCAATAGAGGCTACTTCCGCAATACCACCGAGACTTTCAAGTTCCAGTTTTACGGTAAAATCCTGTAAAGATCTCAAATCAGTGAGTGACATTTTTGGGTTTTCCAGTGTGTACATAAGAATATGTCCAAGACCAGTAGCATCCGGCCCGAGGCGAACCTTCGCGCCTTCGGGAAAAGAAGATTGTAATTGTGATAATTTTTCGTTTACACGGTCTCTTGCGAAATAAATACCCGTATCATCCTCGAAAATAACCGTTACCATGGAAACTCCCAGCATAGAACTGCTTCGCACGGTTCGTACCTTTGGAAGTGATTGCATAGCGGTTGTCAGGGGATAGGTGATCTGGTCTTCAATATTTTTTGGCGACTGGCCTGACCACTGGGTAACGACAATTACTTGATTTTCTGATAGATCTGGAAGGGCATCTACAGGGGTGTTTTTAATCGCCCATAATCCCGCCATGGAAAGGATTAAAAAAAGCAATATGGTGAGAAAACGGTTTTCGAGGAGGTATTTTATAAATTGGTTCATTTTAAGTGTCTTTACGAGTGAATAGGGAGACGGATGGATTACTAATAATGAGGTCTTTATCATGAAGCTCAGTACTTGAAATTTGGGAAAATTCTCCGTCTTCAGCCAGAACTTCTACGGGTAATTGGATTATTTCACCCTCTTTTTTTTGCCAGAGGAAATACTGATTACTTCGTTTTTTCAAAGACAATGTCGGGACGGTGAAAACAGAGCTTTTATTATCCATCACAAAGATAAAAAGACTTTTTCCGTGCGGAAAGTTAAGTGGTTTTAGTTCTAGCTCTAGTACTGTCTCTGAGCCTGAGTCTAAAAGGTCTTTATTATCAGGCTTTAAGGAGGCTTCCTCGGTTTCTATATCGGCAGGAACAAAGGCAATGGCCGTGGCGGCAATACTATTGGTCTTGAGATCAATTTGATCGCTTAACCGAAATATTCGACCGGATAAAAAAGCACCTTCCATGGTTTTAATTCGAATAGAATCGCCAACGGCTACTTTATTTTCCCATGACTCAGGGAGACTGAAATGTATTTCCGATAAAGCCGTTTGGCTCTGAGCGGTTTCGGCCCCCTCTAGATAAAAAAGTGGTGTTTGCATCATAACGGCCTGCCCAACTTCCACCATTCGTGCGGTTATCGTCCCGCTAAAGGGAGATGTAATGGATTGATGTCCCGCTTTTATGAGTGCGGCATTGTAGTTTGCAAGGGCTACTTGTACATTTTTTTCGGCTTGCGTGGTCGTAAGGTTTTGTTGTGATTGAACCAGGTCGAGGGTTTTGATAGCTCGATCGGCCCCCGCTTCTTTCTCGGCTTGTTTGGAGATAAATTGTTGTTGCTTTTCTTCTAGTGCCAAAATGGCTTGTTTGATTTTCGAAACACGAATTTGTTGTTGTTGAATGGTTTTTAGATTTTTATCGATCAAAGTTGCGTTTATAGACATGCTGGGTTGGGCATTTTTATAAAGTTTTTCGGTTTGAATGAGGAAATTATCAATATGCGAGAGATGGGTTAGAATTTTATCTGGCTTGTTCCACTCCGTAGATTTTTCCATTCGTTGAATTTCATCGGCCAAATTTTCAACCTTATTTTTTTGAATAGCGTCGGAAAAATTACCTAAAATATTTCGTGATCCACGATCAGAACCACTTCCAAACAAAAGGAGTTTTGTGTTTTCCCAGGCCTGTGTGGCGGTTAAAAGGGCTTCTGATTTTTTTTCAACGAGTTGTTTTTCTACCTCTTGATCCAGTGAAGCCTGAGTTTGTGATTGGAGGGTGGATTCTCGCCATTGCTTGGTAGCGACAGAAACAGCTTCCATCGCTACGCCTCGGGCTTCTTGGAGTCCTGATCGAGCTTTTTGTAATCGAGCACGGGCTTCGTTTATGGCGGCAGAACTTTGACCTTCGACGCCTTTCGGGAGCATTGATCCAATGGTTTGACCTTTTTGGACTGTATCCCCGATATCAACGAGTAAGTCT
Source organism: Candidatus Altimarinota bacterium (assembly GCA_026982915.1). GTDB lineage: Bacteria > Patescibacteriota > Gracilibacteria > UBA4473 > UBA4473 > JALWQU01. The sequence goes on from JALWQU010000034.1 coordinate 6,326, forward strand.
TGGATGATACCAGCTCTTCGTGGCGCAATAATCGCAAATTGATTAGATTTTACTTTGGCGGGTATTTTTATTGAGGCGAAATCTTTCGCGGTATTTATCTCAACGGTTTCCCATATTTTTTCTTTTTTTACAAAAGAGGGGACAGGGGTCGATTGCTTGTCGTTGGTCACATAAAAATAAAGACTGACCATCACCATAATCCCGATTAAAATCGGGATTATGATTCGTTTTTGTATGAATAAGGATTTCATGTGTTAGAGATTATTTTTTCATACCGAGATGATCTTCAATGCTCATATTCATTCGAGCAGCAATTTCTTTTTGCTCTTGGAATTCTTCAAGCGTAAAGCCAAACTTCTTGGCCATATCGGCATCGGTCATGGGTTTTGATCCGCAACCAGCAAGGGTAACGGTTGTAAGTAGAAGAAAGGCGAAAGCGATTAATTTAGTTTTCATAAAATTTAGGTAGTTAAATATAAGTAATAAAAAAAAAGACTGAAAAAGATTTTCAGACATAGAAATCAAGCCTACAGGTCAAAAAAACTATAGGCAATAAGCTGATTCTAAACGACTAAAACGATCGTTTTTGTATTGGGGGTAACGGCTTTCCACAAGGCTTGTGGGGGAGGATAATAAACAGTATACAACCTGTTGATTGGCTCTGTGTTTAGGGCGATAATTTCAGAGTTTTCATTCGGAATAATGCTTATCTCAAGGTTGTTGAAATACCCAGTCATTTCAGGAATAATCGTGGCTTTGTTCCAGACGGAAATAGCCATATCGCAGATATTACACGAAGTAGATTTCTTGATATCATTGAAACTTACTTGTTGGGCACAAGGAGCTTTTTGCATAGAAGCCATACTTGTACTCATGCCACTCATAAATCCCATAAAACTAATGCACAAGAGCATTGTGAGCTTAATAGACAAGGTACTGAGTGATAAAAATCTCATATTTTTGATTGAAAGGTAGCTAGTATTAGATTTTTGTCGAGGGATTGTTGAAATAAAAAATAAATGTCCTACTTACTTATTGATAATTTTATTCAGGATATTTATGATAAATGAAAAATAATTTCAGGACAGGTTGAGGACAGGTCGGGCCCTTTTGAGGACAGGTCGAGCCCTGTCCCTACGGGGCGGAATATTTAGATAAAAACACAAAATATGACAGAACGAAAAAAGAATCGTTTAGAAAATTATGATTATTCAAAATCTGGATATTATTTTGTAACGACCTGCGTAAAAAACCGAGAGGAAATTTTGGGGAAAATTGAGAATGGAAAAATGATATTAAATTCTTATGGGAAAATAGTACAAAATAGATGGGAATGGTTAGGGGAACAATATGAATATGTAGAAATAGATGAATTTGTAGTAATGCCGGATCATTTTCATGGAATTTTAATTATACATTCTGATGATGTAGGGACAGGGCTTGACCTGTCCTCAAGGGGGATCGAATTGTTTCCAAGGGGGATCGACCTGTCCTCAGGAATATCCACGAAAAACAAATCATTATCGCAATTAATGGGGGCGTTTAAAACATTATCATCTCGGGATATTCGGAAAAATAGTTTAGAAGATTTTCAGTGGCAACGATCCTTTTATGACCATATTATTCGTAATGAAAAGTCATTTAATTTAATTCGAGAATACATTAAAAACAACCCCTTAAAATGGGAAATCGAAAAAGATAAGCATCATTTACCTAAAAAGTCTTAAGTTTTCCGGACAAAAAATCTAGCATAGTAGTCTGGTTGGGAGGTTTGGGAGATTTTCTGTGAACGACATTTACAGGAATGATAG
>JALWQU010000035.1 GCA_026982915.1 Candidatus Altimarinota bacterium
TGGATATCAGGTGGTGATTTTGGCCCCGACAGAAATTTTGGCCCAACAGCATTTTGAAGCCGCGATGAAGTTTTTGGCGGAGGATGAGGTTTTTGAGAAAGAGGGGAATTTGTTTCAGAAGTCCCCATTGAGGAAGGTGAATTGTCCAACGGACAAGAGAGACTCCCTGGGGATAAAGGGGGATTTAGGGGGATTTGCACCAGAACAAAAGCCAAAAGATTTAACGACAAAGACAACCCCAAACATAAAACTCCTCACAGGCTCCACGCCCGCTAAACAAAAAAAAGAAATTAAAAAGAATCTCAAAACCGGAAAGGTGAAACTCCTTATCGGAACGCACGCGGTTTTGACGGAGGACACGATCTTCAAAAACCTTGGATTCGCGGTTATCGATGAACAACATCGGTTTGGCGTAGCGCAACGAGCAATTCTAGCGGAAAATCAGTCACATGTCTTGGCGATGACAGCGACGCCTATTCCGCGAAGTTTGGCGCTGACGGTTTATGGCGATCAGGATTGCTCCATTATTGCCGAAAAACCCGCGGGTCGAAAACCGATTATTACCCGTGTTATTGGCGATGATCAGACTCGAAAAAAATGTGAATACTTTATTGATGATCAGATAGGCAAGGGACGACAGATTTTTTGGGTGTGTCCGTTGGTAGATGTTTCGGATAAAATCGAAGCCCGAAACGTAAAATCAGAATATGAACGGATCGCACAAGTGGCTTTTCCGAACAGAAAGGTAGCTTTTCTACACGGTAAGATGAAACCCAAAGAAAAAGCCTTGATTATGGAGGATTTCAAAAATCACGCCTTTGATATTTTAGTCTCGACTTCCGTGATCGAGGTAGGGGTGGATATTCCCAATTCTACCGTGATGGTGATCGAAAATGCCGAACGGTTTGGTCTCGCGCAGTTGCACCAATTTCGAGGTCGTATTGGGCGAAATGATTATCAGAGTTATTGTTTTTTGATGGTGGATAAACGGGAAAATAAGCAAAAAGAACGGCTTAGGGCTATGGAGCAATCAAATGATGGATTTTATCTTTCTGAAATAGATCTACAGTTACGGGGATCGGGGGATATTTACGGGATAAAACAGAGTGGAATTCCCGATCTTAAATGTGCGGACCTGAACGATATTGAGGGGCTTAAAAAAGCTCGTGATTGGGCAACAAAGATACTAAAAGAAGATCCGGACCTTAAAAACAATCCCGTCCTAAAAGAACGAATAGCCGCAGAGCAGGTATATTTTTAACCCCTTTAAAAGTCATCAGCTTCCGTAAAAAGTTTTACCCGTGGTGGTTTTTCACTCGTAACGATAACCTCCGCACTACAAAGATCGCATTCAAGTACTTCGTCTTCGCAAAAGTCCTCAATAGGCACCTCAAACTGACCTCGGCAATCGGGGCAAAAAATAACGGCGACTTGTATGGCTTTTATTTTCATGGGACTCGAGTTCCTTTTTATCTACTCGTCAAAAAAAATCAAACATTATCGTCTTGACTATTTATCGAGATTTACAGGCGTGTAGTGAACCTTGAGGGTGGTTTCTACTGACTGCCCACTATCGTTGGTGGTACGAATAAGATAGGTATTTTCTCCAACCTTCATATTCCCATAGGCGGCGTTGGCGATATAGCTAAAAGTGGTATCACCAGGTTTAAATTTTCGTAGCTGAAACCCGTTTACCGATACTTTTTTTGTCTGAGGGTCGACGGTTCCCTTGATGGTTATGACGGAAGAAGCGGTTTGATGAATGCCATCCTTATCCAGAGCCGAAGGATTAGTGATGACGGGCTTAGGAAAGTTGACCGGTGTTTTTTCGGTAGTATTTTTTTCCGTTGTTTCTATTGTTGGTTTTTTTGGCGTTTCTATGGGTGGCGGTGGTGTTCCTTCATAAATAAAGGTTAGTGTGGTTGGAAGAGATCTTTTTCCTTCTCGTGAAATGGCGACGATAGAAAAAC
>JALWQU010000036.1:0-2504 GCA_026982915.1 Candidatus Altimarinota bacterium
TGTTTTGTTATTAGCGTCGGACAGTGTTGATTTCGCAACACTCGTGATTCCTAAATGATACCATTTGTATGTTTGTGATTTCCAAACCGCTTCCAAATGTCGTAGGCTTTCACATCCTGAGGCTTGGACAAATGTAAAACCGGACCAACCATTTTCGTCTAGATATTTCCCCAAAAAAGAGTAATATCAGGGCATGAATAAGATTGACGGACAAAATCTTTGGAATCAGTTTGATCAAGGTCTCACCCCTTATGCGCAAAAAAATGCGGATAGTCAGGGGCGATCTTTCCCTGAACCAACCGATCCAAACCGATTACCCTTTCAACGAGACCGAGATCGAATCATTCATACGACCAGTTTTCGACGGCTAAAAGGCAAAATGCAGGTTGTTACTCCAGCCTATGGTGATCATTTTCGAAATCGGCTTAGCCATTCTCTCGAAGTCGCCCAAATCGCCCGTGATCTCGCCAGACATCTACGGTTAAATGAGGATCTAGTGGAAGCTATTGCACTGGCTCATGATCTTGGACATCCGCCCTTTGGGCATACAGGGGAATCCGCCCTAAACGAAAAAATGAAAATGTTTGGAAGTGCTTTTGATCACAACAAGCAAAGCCTTCGAGTCGTAACTCACTTTGAGCGGCGATATCAAAAATTTCCGGGATTAAACCTGAGCCAAGAAGTCATTGAAGGCCTGCAAAAACACGAAACATTTTTTGATAGACCTTCTGGTACCGGTATTTATTCGCCTCATCTCGAGGCTCAAATCGTCGATATTGCGGACGAAATCGCTTATTTGTCAGCCGATTTAGAAGACGCGCTTCGGGGAGGTTTTATTACTATCTCGAGTCTCAATGAACTTACCATTACGACAAAAGCTATGGAAACCTTACCCGAGGAAGAAAAAAAAGATCGATCGGCTATCATTCGCCGAACCATTCGTATTTTACTACAACAAATTATTCAGGACAGCCTTGATAATATCGATAAATACCAAATAAAGACGCTGTCGGATGTACAAAAACAATCACACCGAATCATCTATTTTAATAGCCATTTTTATAAGGAATTCAGAGCGTTAAAACAATTTCTTTTCCAGCATTTTTATCTTTCCCCCGCTGTGAAACGGATGACCGATGATGGCGCTAACATGATAAAAACGGTATTTGATACCCTTTACCAAAACCCACAACAAATCCCAACAAAGTTTCTGCCGGCAGAAAACCCCGCTCAACGAGTCTGTGATTATATTGCGGGCATGACCGATGACTTCCTCGTAGCCCTGTGCAAAAAGAATAATAAAGCCTAACGCCAACAAAAATAATGACCAATATTCTGGAAAAAATCATTGCCCATAAAAAAAAGGAACTCTCTGCAAATCCAATACCAGATTTTACCAATAATCTGAAATCTTCAACTCGAAGTTTCCAGAAAGCCCTACAAAACCCCGACAAAAAGCATCCAAAACTTATCGCCGAGATTAAACGAAAATCCCCCTCAAAAGGACTTATATTCCCGAAGGCTGATATTTCTAAAATTGCTAAAATCTACGAACAAAATGGAGCCGCCGCTATCTCCTGTCTTACCGATGAATATTTTTTTGGGGGGAATACGGAAACCCTAAAAAAGGTGACTGAGTCCGTCAATATTCCGGTTCTCAGAAAAGATTTTATTATTGAAAAATCACAGATACAAGAAGCTCGGTATTTTGGAGCGGATGCGGTTTTACTCATGACTTCGGTCCTAAAAACGGCCGAAAAACTTCGTGAGTTTAGGGAATACGCTGAAAAATTTAATATGGACTGCCTCGTAGAAACACATGATTTAGCCGAAATAAAAATAGCCGTGGATTCAGGCGCCAAGATTATCGGTGTTAATAGTCGTGATTTCAATGACCCAGAACTCCGTATTAATCTCGAAAACTTCCAAACCTGCTTGCCCCATATTCCAAAGGGTATTATCCGTGTTGCCGAATCGGGGCTTGAAGATTTAGCGGAAATTGAAAAAATAAAACCTTTATGTGAGGCTATTTTGGTCGGGACAAATTTTATGCAGACAAAAAACTATACCGCTATGGCCAAACTGGTAAAAGATTTCCAGAAAGCCTAAAAATCTCTTCACTCAACGTACAATAAGACTTTCACCGGTCATGAGCTTTGACTTGGAAATTCCCAAAAGATCCAGAATCGTTGGCGCTATATCAGCCAGTGTTCCGGTTTTGCGTAAATCATAATCTTTCTCCGTGGAAAAAATAAAACACGGTACTAGATTTTTGGTATGACTGGCGTTTGGATCCCCATTGGGCAAAAACATTTCATCCGCATTACCATGATCCGCCGTAACAATAATTTCATAACCTTTTTCGAGGTGATTCGGAATAATTTCCTCTAAACATTTATCCAGACAAGATACGGCTTGCTCTGCCGCTATCAATGAGCCCGAATGCCCTACGAGATCAGCATTCGCAAAATTCTGAACGATGAGGTTATAATCCTGTTTATCAG
>JALWQU010000036.1:2514-7991 GCA_026982915.1 Candidatus Altimarinota bacterium
GGCTAAAACTTTTTGCGTTTGTTCTACCGCGGACATTTCAGGTTTTTCGGCATACGATTCACATTTTGGTGACGGACAGAGAATCCGTGTTTCGCCTTCAAACGGTTTACGCCGTTCCCCCGAAAAGAAAAAAGTAACATGGTTAAATTTTTCCGTTTCCGAAATTCGAAGCTGTGACAAGCCTTGTGCGGCAACAATATCCCCCACCGTTTCTTTGACCCCTCCTTTTTCGGCTTTAAACGCCAATTGTGCCGAAGGTGCATATTTTCCAAAAACACCCACATTTTCAGGTTTGAGCGTAACGCGTTGAGCAAAAGAATCGAAATTGGGATCTAAAAATGAAGCCATGAGCTGAACCATCCGATCCGATCGATAGTTAAAATTTATTAAAACATCATCAGATTTCATTTGTCCTTCGGGGTCCAGTAATACCGGTGGTAAATAATAATCTGATTTTTCACTGTGCAGATAATAATCATCCAGATAATCTTGTGCTGATCCGTCAAAAGGTGTTTGTTCATCACACAAGACGGCATAACTTTTTTCAATTCGTTCCCAGTTATTGTCACGATCCATGCCGAAAAATCGTCCTCCAATCGTCGCGATTTTCCCAATTTTTTGATCTTCGATCTGCGTGATAAACGAGTGAGCGGTTCGTTCTCCGACATCTCTTCCGTCCGTCAAACCATGAATAAAAATATGTGCAATACCGTAATCTTTTGCCATCTTTAATAATCCGAAAAGATGCGGAAGAAACGCGTGGATACCTCCATCGGAAATAAGGCCGATAAAATGAATTCGATTATTTTTTTGCGCTTTCTCAAAAAGTGATTTCAGCACCGTATTTTCAAAAAAGTCTCCTGAATCAATCTGATCATTTATTTTCGTCAAAAACTGTTTCACCGCTCGCCCCGCCCCAAGCGTAATATGCCCGGGTTCCGAACCACCTGTCTGCCCTGCTGGTAAACCAACCGCTAGTCCGTGTGTTTTGAGCTTTGAAAAAGGCTTAGTTTTAAAACATTGTTTGATAAAAGGCGCCTTGGCGTGAAAAATCGCATCACCCTTATCGTGATGCCCAATCCCAAATCCATCGAGAATAATCAAGTGTACTTTTTTCATGATATTTTGTTAAGGAAGGTGGATCAAAGACTATTTTTCATAACCGCTCCCGTATCCGCACTCGTTACAAAATGAGCGTATCGTCCGAGCCAACCTTTTTTGACTCGTGGACTAAACGGTGGCAACGCTTTCAATCGAGCCTCAATTTCTGTCTCAGAAAGCTGTACATTGATCGTTCGAGCTCGTGCGTCAATATCGATAATATCTCCATTCTCAATCACTCCGATAGGTCCTCCGCTCGCCGCTTCGGGGGAAATATGCCCAATACTCATACCTCGTGTAGCCCCTGAGAATCTTCCATCCGTAATGAGGGCCGCCTTGATCCCACGACCCTTGATCGCGGCGGTAGGCGCCAACATTTCCTGCATCCCCGGACCACCTTTCGGGCCTTCGTACGTGATAACCACGACATCTCCATCGACGACTTCGCCACCCAAAACGGCTTTTAAGACCGATTCTTGTGAGGTATAAACCTTCGCCGGTCCACTAAATTTCTCCCCGCCGGCTTCAATGCCGGCCGTCTTTACCACACATCCCTTTGGCGCAATATTCCCGAACAAAACGGCTAAACCACCTTCGTCGGAAAATACCGATTCACCAACACGGATAATATCACCATCCGCCTCAGGAGCCGATTCTATGTATTCTCTAAAATTTCCGGTAACGGTCGGTAAATCCAGATCCAACGGTGCACGACCATCTCGTAAAACCCCTTTCAAAATCGCCGCAATACCACCTACTCGGTGGACATCTTCGATATGAATATTCGGACGAGAAGGCGAAACTTTACAGACATTTGGCGTGATAGCCGACAATTCATTGAGCCGTTTCAAATCATATTTAACACCGGCTTCATGAGCTAAAGCGAGTGTATGCAGCACCGTATTGGTTGACCCTCCCATGGCTAAATCAAGAATAAAAGCATTATCTAGGGATTTTTGTGTCACGATATCACAAGGTCGTATTTTTTTATCAATAATTCGTGCCAAGACCAATGGTATTTCATCAAAAAGTGCTTCCCGTTCAGGATTTATTTGCCAGGTTCCGGCTTTTTTATCGATCCATTCGGCAGCTGGGATAGTCCCATTGCCCGGTAAAGCCAGTCCAATAGCTTCCGCCAGGCAGTTCATAGAATTCGCCGTAAACATCCCGCTACAACTCCCACAGGTCTGACAGGCTTCCTCCGCAATTTTCTCAAGATCTGTTTCTGATATTTTACCGGAAGATCTTTCGCCTACCGCTTCAAAAACAGTCGCCAAATCAGTATCATTTTGCCCGGCTAGCATAGCGCCACCCGAGACATAGATCGACGGTATATTAAGTCGTACCATGGCGTTGAGCATACCCGGGACGATCTTGTCACAATTTCCAATACCGATCCACGCATCACAGGGATGAGCCCCCATAACCGTTTCGATTTGGTCGGTGATTAGTTCACGACTGGCGAGCGAGTATTTCATCCCAAAATGTCCCATCGCGATGCCGTCATCGACCGCTCCACCAATATTACAGTACCAGACATTATAACCTGCTTTTTTGAGTTTTTTTACGAGTCGTTCTCCCAGTTTATCCAGATGAGCGTGTCCCGGAATTTGCGTAGAAAACGAGTTCACCACCGTGATAAATTTTTTCTTTCGGTCACTGATAGAATCCAACACCCCCGCGGCTTTCATCAGACTTGCAGCGGGTAACATATGGTAGCCTTCCGCCACAATTCGAGAGCCTCGTTTGGCGATTTCAGCGTATCCAGCGTTGATGGGTTTATGTGACATAATAAATGTTTTTTAAAAAGCGTTTTCTTTTCAAGTTTAATCATAGGCAGAATTTTCTCAAAAAAATATCAGTAAAAAGCCTATATTCATCATCCATGATAAATATAGGCATAAAATTCCTGTCAAGCAAAAAATTCTGACAGGAACTTTTCGATAACTTCGAAGCAACGAGAGGCTGCTTCGAAGTTATCATCATAATAGGTTGCGATGATAATTAAAACCATCGCAACCATACAAAAGCTGCAGAAAATTCCACAGCAAATTTTTTGGGCCCAAAAAGGACCCAAAAAGTTTTTAATTTTTTGACCACCAATAACGGCCAAAGGGGGACCATAAATCGCCCCCAAAAAAAATTTAAAAATAATTTCCATAATATTCCGCCCCCCAAGACGAAAAAATTAAAAAACGGGAAAGAAAAAAAGCTTTCCCAAGAAAAAATTTTCCTATCAGTATTAATTAACCAACAGGAATCTGCCTTTTAGAGATCATCCATTAGTCAATTTAAGACTACAAATGAAATACTTAAAAAGCATATATATGCTGGTTAATAATCGAATTATAAAAGAACCATGGATGTCCTTTTTAATAATTCCCTAACCTTTGGCAAGTTTTTTCCTAAAAAACTATCAAATTCTTATCGGTTTGAGATAAAACGATCGGGCCTTTTTCCCCAACAACCAAACAATCCTCTATTCGAATCCCAAATTTATCCGGGAAATAAATCCCCGGTTCACAGGTCACCACTTCATGAAGTTCTAATGTCCCTTTTTGACGCGTACTAATTTCCGGCATCTCGTGTATTTCAAGTCCTACACCATGTCCCAATGAATGTGTAAAATAAACCGCATCAGCCCCCAAAGAATCTCGGGCTATTTTCTCAAGATTTGCTATGTTCGCGCCTTTTTTATAATTTTTAAGCGCTTTTTCCTGAGCGATCAAACAGTTTTCGAATTTTTCAAGATAATCATCAGAAGGCACTCCAAAGCTAAAGTTACGAGTCATATCCGAACAGTAGCCTTCAAACTTGGCCCCACAATCAATAAGGATATTATCCCCTTTTTTTAGTTTTCTGGTAGTCGGCGCGTGATGCGGAATAGCCGAGTTTTCCCCAAAAGCCACAATCGCCTCAAAACTCAATCCAAACCGACCATTGCCACGAATCAAGTGTTCCAGCTCAAACGCCATAGCTTGCTCCGTAACGCCCACCGCCAACTTAGACTTCAAAAACGGCACTAAAACACGATCGACTTGTGCCTGTGCGGTTTTTATATGCTCAATTTCCCTAGATTTTTTTTGTCGTCTTTGTTTTTCCCAAAAATTTGTCACGGTTCTAAACCGTACTGAAGGAAAAAGTTTCTTTATATTTTTTCGTTGAGCCAGCGTTGTCGTGTCTTCAAGCCCCCACACACCTCTTAGTTTTGGCGCTATTTTGGTTTTAAAGGATTCATCCAAACAATGAAATTTCCAGCCTTTGGGTAATTGTTTTTTAGCGGTTTCCGCATATCGGCTATCGGAAATCAAAATATTCGTCTTTTCTGGGAAAATAATCGCTAACCCAAAACTTCCCTTAAACCCACAAAGCCATCGAATATTTTCTGGTTTTGTCGTAAAAATCGCGTCTAAATACTTTGGAAAGTTCATCTAAAAAAGAGTTTAGAGCTTTTCTAAAAACCTGTCTAATCTCTTTTTCGGAACACAAAATTTAAAACCCTGAGCAAAAAAAGTGTAAATTTTTTACGATACGACACCACTAGGCCGTTGCTTCAATTGTTTGTATTTGTGCCGCAAGTACTTCTGGAGATGTTCCTAATTGACTAGGTAAATTTCCCTCTAACTCTTTCAAAAAATCATCAGCAGACTCTCCTGCTACATTCATGGCAATGGGAATCTCTGTTTTAGGATTAATATTAACAGAAGTAGATTTTTCCCCCTCAGTACTTTCAGGGTTATCCTTATGAGTTTCTTTTGTTTTTTTATTAGACTCATCTTCTTCGATTTTTTTCATAATCAACCGTTGCACACTTTCATGATTACCCTTTAAACTATCACTAAGACTATTCAAGTCATTACGAATTTCCTTTGTTATTTTTGATTCAACATTTGACAATACCTCACCACCTTTTCCAACCTCAAATAAAAACAATTTTCGTCCAAATTCCGATTGCCGTGTTGATAGATTTTTCATGTATTCTTTTGCGAATTATCCAGTCATTATACCAAAACTTTTGACAAAAAACAAGCAAAATACTACGCTTGCTCTGCTGAGCGAGCTTGTGGCTCGTTTTTTTATATTTTGTGTAGGCAAAATATTCCGAGTATCCTTACCATAAAGAAGCCTTTAGTACACTCCAATAACCCCTTATAATGACTAAAAAAATAATCGTTCGCGGTGCAAGAATGCATAACCTCAAAAATATTGATGTAGAAATCCCACGGGATAAACTGACCGTTGTTACGGGTGTCTCCGGATCGGGTAAGTCATCACTGGCTTTTGACACGATCTACGCCGAAGGACAAAGACGCTATGTTGAATCACTTTCGACCTACGCACGACAGTTTTTACAAAAACAAGAAAAACCAGAACTC
>JALWQU010000037.1 GCA_026982915.1 Candidatus Altimarinota bacterium
GTTTCACACAGACCCAAAAAGTTACGCACCTTTTGTGGCGCTTCGCTATAATGCCACAAAAGCCACGCAACTTTTTGGTCTGGTGAACTAGGCGTTGGGCGTAAAAAAATAACCAATAAGCAAGCAATCTCACAAACGAACTGGTTTTGTGAAAAAATAATTGTTCTGTTTCACGGCATCGACAAAACTGCGATCCAGAAATGAAAGGAAAGAGGAATAAATAAAATCCAATTTAACCGGTTTACAGGAAAGAGAAATCGAGAGCCAATCTCCTCGGCTTCGAAAATGAAAAAGCTTGAAATGTTTTTTTCGAGTGGGTTGCGACGCAAAAGTGCAGTGTCAGTAGAAACTACATGCAAATAAAAATTAGCATCGAGAAACGTGCCAATAGATAGGCCAGGGAAACAGCCAGAAAAGAAAAAAACAAATATTTTGGCGAGAGCGGTGCAATATTAGCGTTTTCTGCTTTTGCCGAGCAACATGAATTAGAGAGGCAAATCCGCAGGAAACTTCAAAATAATCCGTTGGGTGTATTGTATGTTTTGTAGTTCGGGGGTAAAAATGAAGTTTATCTTAAAGTCGAGCGCGTCCAACAAATCGCTCCAGCCGGACAGTCAAAAGCGTCGTGGGTTTTGCAAAAAGCGCAAAACCCGCGCCCCTTTTGCCTGCCCGCTGAGCTTTGCCGTTAGGTTTAAGAAACAGTATGGCTCATAAATATTACTCACAAAGAACCGGCACTAACCCGAATTTAGATGGGCTGCCAATTGAAGACACTATTGGGTTATTCTCTAGAGTGTTTCGTCAGCTCGAAATAGATGGTTATTTTGATGAAGCATTTGGGTTCTACTGTGTTGATGCGGAGCATATTGATGGGAATGTAAAAGATATTGAACTGGAAATGCTTCTGACTATCCGAAAGAAAAATTTGTGGCCAATATCAGAGTATGCCGCTAGTTACTCAGAAGATGATTTTCTTGATGTTATTGAATTTCTATATCAACACGTGTCAAAGCCAATTGATGGAACGATGCACTCCTATGGGGGGTGTGGAATGCACTGGGAAACATTTAATAAAAAGGAAGGACAAAAAGTATTTCGTGAAAAGGTCAATTCTGTATTAGGGCATTACAAGAACAAGTTTGAACTTTCAGAAAAAGGTGACATTCTACATAAACCTGAAGAAGGTTTTGAGAAAATATTTAATGCGGATGTGCCTTCAAAAGATATGAATATCGTAGGTCGAATCAATGCGGCTACTACAAACTTTCGAAGGCATGGGTCAAGCATCGATGATCGACGACAAGCAGTCCGCGATTTAGCGGATGTTCTTGAATACTTAAAACCACAATTTCAGAATCTCCTTACAAACAAAGACGAAAAAGATCTATTCAATATCGCAAACAACTTTGGCATTCGGCACCACAATGACAAACAAAAGACATCCTATGATGCAGCTATCTGGCTTAGTTGGATGTTTTACTTTTATCTTTCAACAATACATGTTGTATTGCGTAAAATCGAGCATGACAAAACAAAAACCTAACAAACTCATCCAAAGGACTTTCAAACCTGTCGCGGCTTTTGCAAAAAAACCGCAAAAGCCACGCCAGCTTTGAAAGCCTCTGATGAGGGCGTTAGGCTTAAAATAAAACACCCATGGATATAATCGAAAATATTCTGTCAATAATAGGCGTTATTACTGTAATTTATGTAATAGGAAAAGCCCTATGGAAAAGGCACATTAAAAACAATACTCAAAATATTTTAATAAAAGTAATGCCAGTATGGGCATCATTAGGGCCATTTTCTAATGGTACAGAATCGGCATTAGCCATGAATGCTTCTTATATTGCAGTGTTAGGAAGCAAAGAATCTGAAGAAAAAGCAGATGTCATAGAATCACATGAAGATTCATTTAATAAAGAACCAGCAGAATG
>JALWQU010000038.1 GCA_026982915.1 Candidatus Altimarinota bacterium
CAAGGTAAGAGAAATAAAAAATAAAATTATGCATTATGAGATGTTAAAAAAATAAAAATTCCATTCCTTTTTAAATTCTTCAACAAAATTCCTTATTTGAGAAAAATTTATTGGAAAATATGTCGGATAACACTTACAATATACGGAACTTTTTTAAAAATCACAAAAAAAGAGTTATTAATGTGTCTGCATCTTGAGTTAATCGACAATCTTTTAAAAAAAATCATTAAGATTTCATTCAAAATATTAAAACCTCTCTTTATTATCGGAACTTATCAGTATTTTTTTGGGGGAAAATGAGCCTCAGGCAAACCAACCAGCCACCATTGAAGAATCAACAATAAGCAGTAGACCAAGAATAACGAGTAAGATACCGCCGATGAAGTTGGATACTTGAACCAGTCGAGGACTGAGTACTTTTAGAGAGAGGGTTTTTATGGCAATCGTAAAGACGATTAGATCGTCTAAAATATAAGCAAAATCATAGATAAAAAGAGCCGTTAACTGTTTCCAGGTTGGGAGCTCAAGCGAGACAATCGTACTGGTAAAAATAGTCGGGATAGCGATAGAACAGAGTAGCTCGAGGGCATTGACGGAAAAAGCCAAAAACACCATTCCGAGTAAGACCGCCCATAATTTTTCGTAGTCCAATATCTTCTTTAGTTTTTTATGAAAAGCTTTCTTTTGTGTCGCATCCTGAACATCACACTCAATACCTTTGTTTTTAGCGTTTACGAGAGCGAAAAATCCCGAAATAATAGCTAGAATTCCCACAATAGGAAAAACCCAGCCCATAGCGGATTGGGCTATCTCGGCAATGATTTTAAACCCATAGAGATAGGCTAGTAAGGCAATAAGGTAAAGAATTGCGGACGATCCAATGAAAACGCCCCCAATAAGCCAGCGTTTACGAGTATCTTCCATGGGAAGCAAAAAACCCAAGAGAATCAGTAGCGTCCACATCGCACAAGGATTGAATCCATCAACGAGCCCCAAAACAAAACTCATAAAAGGCCAAGAGTAGGACATCGCGCTTGAATACCACTGAGTATCAAGTCCAAAATCCTGAATTGTCGCGGGAGCGGCCAATGAGAGAGTTGGTAAGCATAAAAGAGCCAGTAGTAAAAATCGCATTTGTTGGTTTTATGAGCGTCTTATTTTTTTTTACCAAAAACTAAGAAAGTAGCGGGAATGATAACCATTAGAGCGAGTATCGCTATAATCCAAAGCTCCGAATCGTCTTTATTTTGTGATGAAGCATTATTAGTGTCTGATATGGCTTCATTTGTAATAGCTACAGCTGGTGGTCCATAATACTTTTCCATAGCGGCCATAATACCACGAGGATTAAACCCCACAATGACATCCTCGCCAATGATATTCGTAGGAACCGCCGTACTAGACTGACCAAGCTCTTTTAGTCGATCCTTCATGCGTTTTTGGTTTTCCACACTATGCCAAACTTCATATTTATTAATAACTAGATCTGGATAAGCCTTTTGAAGGGTTGGGAGCCATTTCATTTCTTTGTGACAGTGTGGACACTCAGCTCCGTGGAAAAGATCCAGTGTTGGTATTTTCTGGGCCTTAGTAATAGATATAAAACTAAGACTGATGACGAATAAAAGTGATAATAGTGTTTTTTTCATGCTTGTTAAGTAGTGCTGTTAGTATAAAATTATTGTTCAAGGTTTCCTTCGATACGACCACCTTTCCAGACTTTTCGAAGTTTTGGGCCTTCGTAGATTCGTTTTTTTCGGGCTTTCTTCATTTCTCGTCGCTTGGCTGATAGATAGCTGTTTTCCCATTTTTTAAGCGCTGAAGCACTTCGCCTTGACCGTTGTTGTTCAAGGGTTGACCATTTTGGACGACTTGAGAGCTTTCCTTTTCGTCGTTGTTCAGAGACATTACTCTGAATCCGGTGTCGTAC
>JALWQU010000039.1 GCA_026982915.1 Candidatus Altimarinota bacterium
TTAAATTATCATCATCCTTGTGCCTTTGCGGTTATTTCCACCGATAAAAAGGGTAAACAGCGAAAGAAATACCCTCTGGATCAATATCAAACACCTTATGAGAAATTAAAATCTATCAATAATTCTGAATTATTTTTAAAAAAAGGGTTTCTTTTGAGTTATTAGATCGTATTGCTTATCATAAAAGTGATACTGATTTTGCTGAAATGATGACTCAACAACAAAAAATCATGTACTCAATCTTGAAATTTTAGCGCTCTCTCAATTTCGCCGTTCATGGTACATTTCTTGATTAGAAAATACTGATGATTATTATTTATTTCTAGATCTTTACAGAATGAATCACTAATATTTATCCCAAATGCAAGAGCACACAACCATGATAAACGGAAAAAAGACCCAATTTTTTCGTACTGGAAATGGACCTAAAAAACTTATTTTCCTCCACGGATGGGATCAAAATATCGATTTAAAAGATAGCTTTAAGGCGCTTGTAAATAATTTTCAAAAAAAGAAACTTCTGAATAAATACGAAATCATAATCCCCTATTTCCCTGGATTTGGCGGTAGTCAGCCTCCAGAATCAACGGGCTGGACAACCTTTGATTACGCTGATTGGCTGGATAAATTTTTACAAAAAGTTAGCCCCGAAACAAAGAAGTTTACCTTTCTAACCCATAGCTTTGGCGGACGGGTCCTGGTTCGCTTTTTAGCCAAACATCAAGACAAAGCCGAAAAAGCCATTATTCTTGCCTCAGCGGGAATCAAATGGCCCTTATCAATCAAACAAAAAATCACTATATTTTTGAGTCAAAAGCTCCAGTGGATAAAAAAAGGCCTTCCCAAAAAACTACAGAAAATCATAAAACAGCGTCTCCTTGGGGCAAGAGACTGGGATATGGTTTCTGAAGCACTAAAACCGACGCTTACAAAAGTTCTGGCCGAAAATGATTTTCGTAAAGACCTATCAACGATAACCATTCCCATACTTCTTTTTTGGGGGGCGAAAGATACCTATACGCCTCTCCGATCAGGCGATGTTTTCGCCAAAAAACTGCCAAAAGCGAGTCTTATCGTTTTTCCCAATGGTACACACGGCATCCATAGAACACACGCCAAAGAGATTACCGAAAAAGCGCTCCCCTTCCTTTGCTCCACAAAAAAATGAAAACAAACCAAATAAGTATGGACTTTCAAGACGGAAGCCCTTGTCCACATGAATTTAAACTTTTTGAAAAAATCATTTCCGATCGTGGATCAAAATATTCTGTTTCCGGTGGATATGTCAAAAACCGTGCCCAAATAAAGGCTTTTTTGAAAAAACTAAAATCCAATAAAAAATACACCCGAGCCACGCATAATACCTGGGCCGCACGAATTACCCATGATGGACGAATATTTGATATTAAAAATGATGATGGTGAAACCGGTGCTGGCAATACGATTCTCAGAATGCTACAACGGGAAAATGTGATTGATACAATTGTTGTGGTGACTCGTTGGTTCGGCGGAATAAAACTTCAGGGTGATCGATTTCGTCATGTACAAAACGCAACGAAGTACTTTTTAGAACACGCTACAAAAAATGACTAGAACAAAATTATGGCAACCATTTTTGTTTATTTTCGTTGTGTTCGGTCAAAGTTTCCCCAAAGTGAATCTTGCCCTGTCGGTCATGAAGATAGTAATAATACTTATTCGCGATCGGAAAAAGAGCCGCCTCAAAACTATCGGTTGAAAAATTCGCAATCGCTGTCGGGGGCAGACCTCTATTTTTACGCGTGTTGTAACCCGAATCTCCTTCAAAATCAGCCGAATACAAAGGTCGATCCCAGTCATCTAATTCATAACGAGTCGTCGCGTCAATCCCCAAAGCAATCCCCTCGTCCAGCCGTTTCCAGATAACAGCCGCAATATTTTTCTT
>JALWQU010000040.1 GCA_026982915.1 Candidatus Altimarinota bacterium
ATTTGAGTTTATTTTTATTTTTATTATTTGGCTCTATTTATTATTATTTTTATCTTCTCTTTATTTCATCTCGAATAAATATAAAAAAGTAGGATATGTTTTATTATGCCTGTTTTTAATGCCTATTTTAATAATTATTTTGGGTATAATTAAACATAATATTCAGCCACTTTAATTCTACTTTTTAACTTTTTTTAAAACAATAAAACATGCAAATCAACATCGACAATATTTTCAAATCAGGGGCTATCACGGAAGAAGATTACAAAAAATCAGGTAATAAAATCCCTGAATTTTTAGAAAAAATAGAAGCACGCGATCAAGGGTTTTACCAGATTTTTGAAGACGAGGATTTTAGGGTGGAAGTAGACAAGATCAAAATTTTTGCGGCTTCTGTCGAGGGAAAGTATGACGACATTGTTGTTTGTGGGATTGGTGGTTCGGCTTTGGGAACGATTACGCTACGGGATAGTCTTATGCCTTTGTTTTCGATCCCCAAGGTGCGGCTGCATGTTATGGAAAATATTGACCCAGATCCGTTGGCAGAAATTGTGGAAACCCTGGATTTTTCACGGACACTTTTTGTGGTTATTTCCAAGTCAGGAGGGACGCCAGAACCTATTGCCGAATATTTTTATTTTCGAGATTTGGTAAACGAAAAAGGGCTAAGGGCGACAGATCATTTTGTTTTTGTAACCGGACCGAATGGTTTTTTGCACGAAGAGGCTGTTCGAAATGACTTTCCAATCTTTGGCGTACCGGAAAATGTAGGGGGGCGGTTCTCGGTGCTTACCGCTGTAGGGCTTTTGCCGGCGGCTCTCATCGGGATTAATATTGATGATTTACTGGAAGGTGGTCGTCAAATGTCTGATGCTTTCTTGAACAATAATTTTGATCAAAATTTACCTTTTCAGATAGCGGCTTTACAGTTTTTGTCCCAAAAACCTCAAAATGTACTGATGCCTTACGCGACAAAATTACGAACTTTTGCGGCTTGGTTTGCACAGTTATTAGCCGAATCTACGGGAAAAGACGGAAAAGGGCTGACGCCGATTCCCGCGCTAGGCGTGACGGATCAGCACTCACAGTTCCAGCTTTTTTCGGATGGACCCAATGACAAATTGATTATTTTTATCGAGGTAGAAAAATTCAAACAAAATCCAGCTATTCCGGTGCTTGTACCTCATGCCAAGACGGATTTCCTCAAGGGGGTTGATTTTACAACACTTTTGCACGCGGAAATGGCCGGATCGGCACAGGCTTTGACCGAAAAGAAAAAGCCTAATTTTACGATTACGATTGATGAAATTTCAGCTGAAAATTTGGGAGCGTTATTTGTCCTGTTTGAAGGCGCTACCGCTTTCCTTGGAGAATTTATGGACTTGAATGCCTTTGATCAGCCAGGGGTTGAGCGAAGTAAGGTCTTGACGAGAGAATATTTGGGGAAGAAACTTTAAGGAAAGTCGGATAAATTCAGCTGACTTTTTTTAAATAACCATTAAATTCCTTTTATCATTGTGGTCTCGTCTCCAAGAGGCGAGTTGAGGGTCTTTTTGGGTAGATCGAGGATCAAATATGGCATGAGGGATGATAGAAGCAATCGCGTCTTTGAATTGAAAAAAGTAATGAGAGCCTTCTTCCTGAAAAAACTCGTTTCCAAATTTTTGCTGAATACGACGATAACAGTCATCTTTTTGTATCTCAAAAATAGGGAATAAGGGGCCCACGAAAATGGTGGGTTTTTTGAAATGAGGCAGCATAGACTCGATAATACCATCACAAAGACCTCGCCATCCAGCGTGTAAAATACCTTTTCGAGTGCCTTCAATGAAGGCAATAGGGGCGCAATCGGCGGTTTTTATACCGAGGTTGATATGTGGTAAATCTGTCCAAAGACCATCACAATTATCAAGGGGCACGGGTTTATTCGTTATTTCAAGAATATTAGTACTGTGCGTCTGAAGAGGCATGACGCATTTTTGGGGCCATGCCTGATCAGGACTATAAATAGTGGGAATCATTATTCTTTGTTAACAAAAACAGATGAGGGAAGTCCTGGGAAGATTCTTCCTGACAACCAATCAAAGGATCCGCTAACATGTGGGCGACCAGAATGGTCTGACCAAATAAAATTTGTTCCTAGTCCTTGCAGAAAGCTGAGGGTTCCTCGACTAGAGGTATTATCGCCTAAAATCTTCACGGCTATTGATCGATTATTAGACGGGCCTGTTCGATTGAGAGCTAGCTGAAGGGTGAATTCTTGGGTGGTATGTGGTTCAATATAAATCTCTCGACCACTATCAAACCGGAAAAGATTCCCCCCTAGGGCCTGTGTATTGAGTGAAGCGCCTTGTGTTTGTCCCTGAAAAGATCGATAAAGAGCGACATCATTACCCGTTCCGGCGAAAGCGAGATCGTTGAGGTTTATTTCGAGGGTCATTCGTTGAACCGAAAAGGTTTTGTTGCCGGGATTGGTGATCTGGAATTGGTAAACATTATTAAGCGTTCCGGTGGCAAATAAGAGTGGTTGTTGTGATGATGAGGTGATGCCACCTGTGGCACCTGATTCGGCAATATAAAAGTCTTCCGTATCAAATGTGACAAATTTTTGACTATTGGGGACTTCTCGTCCAGAACCATATCCCCAAACTTCAATATCAGAGGGGTTCACAAGGAGCTTTAATTTCCGACTATTGTTTGAGGGGATTTGTGATACTATGGATACCTCTAAGCTGAGGGATGTTTTGGTGTTTCGAGGAATATCAGCACGACCGTAAGGAAGCGTAAAAGTAGCTTTTCCATTCGTAAACCGTGTGGATCCAATGACACGACCGGTGGTATTATTGATAAGTTTTAGGCGACTAACCAAACCATCAATATCGCTCCCGTATTGATTCCTCACGGTGAGTGTTCGAACCGAGAGGTCGTCAAAGCTAGCTCCAAGTTTTAGATTTAGAACACGAGCGTCTTCTCCAGCCGAAAGAGTTCTACCATGGATAAGGGGCGAGGTACTTGTAATGACCGGTGTTCCAGAGGTAGACGGTCGAGGGTCAAGCGTGATGAATTTTGAAATACTGGGCCCGTGTAATCGAGTTTTTACCGAGAGAAAATTGGTTTCTTTGTAAGCCGTAACCCCGGTGATTTTAACCCGAAATTGACCTCGTTGACGAGGAAGATTATCCGGATCGTTGGCTCGAATAGCTATTTCGATAGATCGTGAATCACCGGCAGAAAGTCGTAGGTTATTAAAATCCAGAGCAACCTGTCCGTCACGCTCAAAATCAAAATCTTGTCCATTAACGACGAGGGAAAAGCGTGTTGGATCCGCCACAATGCCTTGATTATCCATAAGCTGAAAACCTATTTTATCCACCAGAATAGCCGGCATAAAATCAGAAGTTCCAAACGAAGTATTATGTCTGAGTCCAATAGAAAAAATGGGCAGGCTTTGCCCTGATATTTCGGGGATAGGCTGTCGTATAGTTCTTGGGGTCATGGTTACCGTTAGTATATTTGGGGAAATACTACGGGTTCTTGATCGTTGTGATCGTGTGGAATAGTTAGGTCGGTAGTAGCGAGTATTATTGGATGGGGTTGTTGGCGCAAGGGTGCTTCTTCTCGGGTATGAAAAATTGGTATTTTGTTGATGAGCCTTTACACGAAGCTTGATTTTGCGTATTCGTTCGGCTAGTGAACTGTATTGTTTAGAGGGTTTTGAAAAACCATAATCAAAGCTTGCGAATGAAGGGGTGAATACGGGTATAGCCGAAAGAATGGCTAATGCCGTAAAACTTGATAATATTTTTTTCATGATTGAGGGGATTTAAACGGTTAAAACTTCCGATTCTTTCTTTTTTGCAAGAACTTCAATATTTTTATTACCATCATCTACTTTTGCCTGAATATCAGACTCATAGTCTTTTTGTTGATCCTCAGATATTTCACTTTCTTCTTTTTGCATTTTCACCCACTTCATCGCTTCCTGACGAGCATTACGAATAGAGATCTTGGCTTTTTCCGCTAGATCATGAACAATTTTGACCATATCTTTCCGTCGATCTTCGGTCATAGGGGGGATTGGCAGGAAAATATGTTCTCCCATATTCTGTGGTGTAATACCGATGTTGGCTTCATTGAGTGCTCGTTCTACTTCCTTTATAAGGCTTTTATCCCAAGGTTCAATTTTGATAGTTTTGGCATCAGGACAAGCGATATTGGCCACTTGTTTTAGCGGCATTTTGGAACCATAACTTTCCACTTCGATTTCATCAACCAATGAGGTACTGGCTCGTCCTATTTGAAGAGCGGAAAATTCTGACTTAAGATGCGTGATGGACTTTTCAATCTGGTTTTGTAGTTCGATGATCATATTTATTTTTAATTTAATAAGTAATAATACCCTATGACACTAGTAATTTCGTCTTGTTTTGGCAAAAAAAAACCACTCATTATGAGTGGTTTTTTTGAGATCTTGAGCGTAAAAATACTATTAAGCGAGTTCAACCGTTGCACCAGCTTCTTCAAGTTTTTTCTTGATTTCTTCAGCTTCGTCTGGTTTAGCGCCTTCTTTCACATTTCCTCCGTTTTCAGCGAGTGCTTTAGCTTCGCCAAGACCGAGTCCTGTGATTTCTCGTACGACTTTAATAACCGCGATCTTTTGAGATCCGCAGTCTTTTAGAACTACATCATAAGCAGATTTAGCGGCTTCCGCTTCTTCAGCAGCAGGCGCAGCTACGGCTACAGGGGCTGAAGCCGAGATTCCGTATTTTTCTTCAAAGTATTTAGCGACATTATTCGCTTCGATTACCGTTAGTTTTTCGATAGCGTCTACTACGGCTTGTTCTCCTTTTGAGAGTTCAACAGTTACAGTTGTTTCGTCTGACATGATTTAATTAAGTTAAAAAATAAATTTAGTGATTAATTATCCGTTGTTCCTTGATTGAGAAACAATTGATAATTAGCTTTTAGCGTATTTGTCCGCTTCCTTGAGAGAAAGCGTAATTCCACGAAGACCGTGTGTAAGCATTGAATGAATGCCTTTTGGTCCGTGTCGAAGGGTCGCGATAATTTTAGCATAAGATTCTTCTTTGCTAGGGGTATTAGCCAATACCGTGGTTTCTTGAACGTCCAAGAATTTTCCTTCAAAAACAGAACCTGAAAAATCAAATTTTGAGGTCTTTGTTTCTTTATCGAAAAATTCTTTTTTAAGATCTTTGATAGCGGCGGCTGGAGCGATGGCATCGGTTTCCGATACGATAACCGCGACGACGCCTTCTAGATCTTTTGTCTGGAAATCAGCGAGCTTTGTGTTTTTTGAGGCAAGGGTAATAAGGGTTTTTTTGATAACCGTATAAGACATGCCTTTTTCACGAAGATTTCGCCGAACAGTTTGCACTTCATTTACCGTTGGGGCGTGAAATCGAACAAAAGCCACACCAGCGGCTTTTTTAAACTTTTCCTCAAGAGCGGTAAGTTGTGCTTGTTTTTTTTCTTTACTAGTTGCCATGAAATAAAAAGTAAGTTTTTGTTTTGCGTCAAATACTTACGAGATTCTTGGAGCGACCTTAACTAGTGATTATCTAACTGAGGAGTTATCGTACTAATTTCTCCGTCTCGGCTGGGTTTAT
Organism: Candidatus Altimarinota bacterium; assembly: GCA_026982915.1. Classification (GTDB taxonomy): domain Bacteria; phylum Patescibacteriota; class Gracilibacteria; order UBA4473; family UBA4473; genus JALWQU01. The sequence goes on from JALWQU010000040.1 coordinate 5,628, forward strand.
GTGTTTTTCGCACACCAGCGGTCTTTGACTGCGTTGATAATCTATCGATGATCCATGAAATGTCAATTATTTTTTTAGGTCTTTTTCCGTAACTTTATCCGCTTCGGCAACTTCTATTTTTTTGGGTTTATAATAAGAACGAAAGACCTTTTCATCGATTTGATCGCCCTTCGTTACCACACGCTTCCACCAATAGGCGAGATTCCAACCACCATGTTCGGTCGTGTCAACCTGTCGATCTTTTGTTCCATATGTAAGCACGATCATATTATTCCCCTCGATAACAAACTGAATCATAACGGGTCCAGGTGTGTCATTTGTGAATTTAAAATCTTGTCCGCCCAAATAAATAGTGGCGTCAAATCCATGTGGCCAGTAATAACTGACTTTTCGTGAATGGTTTCGTCGTGTATTTATGGGCAATCCTGTATTAAAAATAGAACGGTAAAGCGTTGTTGACACTTGGCAAACACCACCACCTAGTTGGTATTCATCTTTGTCGCCAATAATGACCTTTTCATAGACAAATCCATCGGCTGGATTTACCGAATCAAGGGTCTGATTAAACGAAAAAGTTTTGCCTTGTGGAATAACAATGCCGTCAAATTTTTCAATAGTGGCGTAAATGTTTTTTTTCCGATTAAAAGTTGAGTGATAAAAACGAGAGGTTCCAACCCCGATAAGCTCTTTGATACCATGACTTCGTAGTTTTTTATCGGTTACTACGTGTTTAAAATTACCGTCAAAGCTGGATGTAATAGTGTGATCTTTTTTGTCAGCCACGGTTTTGAGTATATCCTGAATGAGTGACTCGGGGACAACGAAGTCTCGAACTCTTTTGGGGAGCGGCGTTTTGGGGGTAGTAATGACTTTTACCTTAGACTTTTTAGTTATTTGTGGCGGTGTTTTTGTGCGTATTTTTTTGATGGTCGTGGTCGATTTAATGACCGTTTTTTTAGGTTGTTTTTTTTGCCTGTTCGGCATTTTAAACCGATGAATATGTCGAGGTATTTTTAATTGTGAGGTTTTGAACTGACTATTTATTTGTGTTTTGTGGGTTTTTTGAATGAGGTCTAAGGGGGTTGGCGGTGGTGGCGTAGCCGATACCATGGCCGTATTGGCAAAATAAAGACTTACAAAGGTAATTGAAACGATTTTTAAACGGCTAGTCATTTTGGGATTTTGGATTTGTAAATTCTTCTTACTATACCTCAAAATCTACTTATTTTCCAGTGATTTTTTAATCTATTTGATTATGGTGTAAATAATGGAAAAAATAGTTATTCTTGAAAATCTTCGTTCGTTGCACAATGTGGGCTCTATCTTTCGTACAGCGGACGGGGCTGGTTTTACGAAAGTTTGTCTTACGGGATACACCGGAACCCCGCCAGACAGGCGTATTGAAAAAGTTTCTTTGGGCGCTGAGGATTTTCTCGAATGGGAAAAATTTGAAGATCCAGTGGAATGTGTGAAGCGGTATAAAGAGGCGGGATTTTATATTTTAGCCCTAGAACAAACATCTCAGTCGGTGGATATTTTCGAGGCTAATTTTACGGATCATAAAAAAATAGCGCTTATTTTGGGGAATGAAGTGGAAGGCGTTTCACGCGAATTACTGCGTTTAGCCGATACGCATCTTGAGATTCCTATGCACGGGCAAAAAGGATCGCTGAATGTCTCTATTGCGGGGGGGATTGCGATGTATCAAGTGGGGAAAGTATGAAAATTATCTTCCTATGATTTATTTGCTTGAGATAAAGTAAATTTTTCTAAAGGTAGGAGGTACAATACATTTTGGGCATTTTAGAAAAAAGATACTGAAAGAAGTATTGAAGTATTTTGCTGGGAAGCAATGAAGCATCGTAAAACGAAAAAATAGAGAGATATGCCGTGCCAAAAAATTTCTCTACGGATTGCTTCCGTTGTCCGTGCCCGTTTGTGTAATATTTGTCCCATAGTATTTTTGCATATAAAATATTTATATTCTAGACCTCTTCTGTCAGGGATCAAACAAGAAGTTATTTATAATAATTACCAATAAACTATTTCTTTGGGAGCTCCCTTATGGGAAAGCCGTAATAACGACTATAAGCTTATTCATCATTCCAATCCTCCTCGTTAAAAAAATATATAAAAGACTAAAAAAGCAGAATGTAGGCTTAGAAAAA
>JALWQU010000041.1 GCA_026982915.1 Candidatus Altimarinota bacterium
GAACGGATCCGGTTGCCCTTCCTGTACCGGGTCCATGAGCATCCCTCAGATGAAAAAATCGAGCGGTTTGTTAAGTTTCTCAATATTCTCGGTCAGCGCGTGACCGCTGAAAGATTGAAAAATGTCAAGGACTTTCAAAAAGTCATCGATTCTTTCCACAACACACCGGAAATGAACCTCGTGGAAGAGGTGGCGTTGCGCACTATGATGAAAGCGCAGTACAGCACGAAAAATATCGGGCACTACGGATTGGGTTTTCAATACTACACCCACTTCACATCGCCCATTCGCCGTTATGCCGATTTGTGGGTACACCGTTTACTAAAGGAATACGAAAAAATGGTCGGCAAAGAGCGTATTTCTTTCCTGAAAAAGCATCTCAATAAAGTAGCCGACCAGGTTAATGCTCAGGAGATTAACGCCCAACAGGCTGAACGGGAATCCATCAAACTCAAACAAATCGAATATATAGAACAATTTATCGGAGAAGATTTTGAAGGTGTGATTGTCGGGGTAACCGAATTCGGACTTTTTGTCTCCATTAACGATCTTTTAATTGAAGGATTGGTTCACATTCGCGACCTGGACGATGATTATTACGTTTTTGATGAGGCGGGTATGTCGCTGATCGGTAGACACAAAAAACAGCGCTACCGTCTGGGAGATCCGGTTAAAATCAAGGTGTTGTCAGCCAATAAGGAGAGTCGGAATATCGATTTTATCCTGGTACAAGAAAAGAAGAAAACGGAAAAAAAGAATAAGCGAAAAAAGAAACGCGGCTCAAATAAGAAAAAGACGAACCAAAAATCTTAACGCTTTCAATCTCTGCCCCTGTATAATCAGGGACAGAGATTTGGCTGTAACAATTCAGTAACTATTTTTTACCTAAAGGAAATTCAACACCGGCAACCAATTCAAAAGTGTTAAAATCTGAGATAAAGTTATAACGCGCTTCAGCATAAATATTAAAACTTTTCAGCCGGTAGATTCCGCCTGCGAGCACATCAAAACCGAATCTAATTTCTGAATCGATATCCCCACCGAGAAAATTCAGGCTCAATCCGCCGCCGCCGTAAAGATTATCCATAAAGAAATAATTAACGTCAGCGCCCATTTGAAAATTATTGATGCTAATATCATACGTTCCAAAATAGGAACCGAGATCCAATGTATAGCTACTGCTCCAGTAAGCGAGATTGGGAACCAGGTGTAAATTTTTCGTCAATTCGCCTAAATCTACGGCGCCGCCGATATCAAAACCGGTCTCCCAGGGATCTTCCGGCATAATAACACCAACTTTCGCGCGAATGGTTTTAAAACCCAATTGGGAATAACCAAATGATGAAAAAAGCATAACGCTTAATACGATAATAAATAACTTCTTCACGAAGCAACCTCCTTATTTAATGATAATAGTTTTTTCCGATACTAGCTATAGAATAATTTTACGAATATTCTTTGTAAATAACTGCTCACGGTAATATAATATTTTTAAAAGCCATAATAAAGATGTTTATTTTTTTAAGGCTGTCAAAATAACAAATAACTTTTCTTATTTAGGTGATGTATCGCACACCATTGATTTCTTTTCGATACGATTCTTTTGTATAATCGCTTGATAATTTGCCGTTGGAAGATTATTTTGTATCGGTAATTCAATCCTGACAAATAAAAAGTTCAGGGGATATGAATCTAGCGGGTCCTTAGAATCCGGAAGGCGGGTAAAGTCCTATGTCAACGACAATCAAGTTTTTAGGCGCTGTCGGAACCGTAACCGGTTCCCGGCATTTGTTGGAAATCGACGGTGAAAAAAATCTTATCGATTGCGGTCTGTTTCAAGGGCCGAAACGCAACCGGGAAAAAAACTGGGAAAAATTCCCTGTGGATCCGGGGGAGAT
>JALWQU010000042.1 GCA_026982915.1 Candidatus Altimarinota bacterium
TCATGTGGCCTAAAATAGAGAAGAATCTCGTCACCTGAAGGGAGTCTTCACCGCGTCTATTGAAGTTGAAGTTCATCATGACAATGATTTTTTCTGGAATATTCGACCTTTTCCTCCTTTCGTTTTGCCAACTGGACACTATGTCTACAACTACCTACCCCGCTGCACCTCAATTGTATTTCCGAACCTCAACATATTTTTCTTTTTCACAAATAGTTATAAATAATTTTTCAAAAATACCTCGTCTTCCCAACAGAGGCATTGCTGATTTTGTATTTTTAGCAAAACATATATCTGCCTTAAAAGAAATTCCTTCAATTTCAATGGTTAAGTTGAACTTTTTTGCTTCAAAAAATGAACCATCAGCATTACAAAAAGTTGTATTTTCTCCCTCCTCCCAATTCAAGCCAAGACGAATAGCATCTGATTCATAAAAAACAGAATAATCGGCTCCACTATCTAGTAACGGTAAAAATCTAGCTCTTTTTCCCTTAAATTCGAGGGCAATAGGTAGATGTGGACGATCTTCGAAGTAAGGAAATCTATAGGGCATAATTTTTTGTCCCCATTATAAAAGTAGTCATAATATCATCTCTTTTGTATCCTTGAGCAAGGGCTTTTATTTCAGCTTCATGAGAATTTTTCGCATAAGAAACAATTTTTCCCGCAACAATAGCAATGGACTCGCCTGAATGTTTTTCTTGTAGGGCACTTGATATTTTTGGAATCTGTATCATGTGGATATATTACCAATAAGTTTATGGAAGTAAAATATTTTTTCGAGGGCAAATCCTCTAGCCCCCTTTATCCCCCAGGCGAGTCTCTCTTGTCTGTTGGACCAAGGGGGGAATTTTAAATAATATTCGGTAAAAAGCCCCAAAAAAGGAAAGTTCCCCCGCTTAAGACTAAGCGGGGGACTCAGGGGGCGTTTGAATAAGAAAGAGGGTCTTGTCCTTCTGAGCCTGTACCACAAATGAGTTTGAAGTTCCGCATAATATTTCTTGGTGATTTGGAATGGAGAAAAACAAAGTCTATTCCTCTCCTTGAAGGGGAGGCTAGGAGGGGTATTAAAAAAACGTGTCATTCTGAGCCGGTAGTACAACTTAAAACAGCGAAGAATCTCGTGACCTAAAGAGATCCTTCACCGCCTCTATTGAGGTTGAAGTTCAGGATGACATTGCTTTGTGATTTGGAAGGGGAAAAACAAAGTCTATTCCTCCGGTAGCGGGGGAGGCTAGGAGGGGTATCAATAATTATTCCATCATTTTTTTCTGTTTTGTAATTTGTTGTTTTCCTCATCGGAACTAAACATACCCCTCTTACTTGCCCCTTCGAAGGGGCAAAACTAAATGAATCTTAATATTTCTCAGCACATCATTTTGTAAATTGCCAATTACGGCTCAAACTAACTTTTGACATTCCCCCCTATGGAGGATACAATGGGTATGCCATGTTGGTCATTGTGCCAACTGCAAGGTGTCAAAAATAAGAAGTTCTCTTGTCGAGGGCTTTTTATTTTATAGACTATTTTCGCTTTGAGGGGCGGTGGTGTAATGGTTAGCATAGCATGGCTTGACACCTTGCAGTATGGGTTCAATTCCCATCCGCTCCACCATTTATCTTTTTAGATTCCGATAAAAATTCTCATGACTTCCAAAAGCTATAAGTATTATGGTTTGTTTTTCAGAATCAAAAATATAGCCTAATAATAGTAACTGGTGTTGGATTTTAAACTTGTAAACACGGATTCCGGATAGGTCAGATTTTTTTATTTCTCCTAAAAAAGGATCTTTAAGAATTAATTTCACTACCTCGTCTAGTTTCTTTTTTTCTTTAGGGTAAAGCTTTTTTATTTTTTTGTTAAATTTGTTGGTCTGTAAAAC
>JALWQU010000043.1 GCA_026982915.1 Candidatus Altimarinota bacterium
CCAGATCGAACAATAACAGCGATTTTGTAATTGCTACTTTTTTTGAGTGTTTTAATAAATTTTTTGAAGGCGGGGAGTAAAATATAAGAAATTGAGTCACGACGATAAGATAAAGACACAATATGTAAAACATTTCATTGGAAAATAATGCAGGAACAATTAAGATGGAGACCACTACAGTTAAAATAAAAAAAAGATTTTCATCGATTGTATTTTTATTGATTGAAAAAATTTTCAACATACTCTATAAATTCTTTACTATAAGTTCCTGCATGGATTGCTGCAATCGCATCAGCCATGTGCTCATTTTTTTTGACAAGAGATTCCTTTCCGTTTCTCTTTTTCGTTTTCCAACTTAAATTTGGATATTTCGAAAAGGCCCATTCAATCATTTCTTCCTTGGTGGCATTGGCAGTTCCAGTTGAAAGTTGCTTTATTTCTAGCGGAGACACGGTTATCAAAGGTATTCCAATAGAACTCATTAGTCCGACAGTTACACCATATGCCTTAGCCGCTAATGCAGATTGAGATCCACTTGGCATTTCAGCAATAACCAAGTCAACCCCATCTAATAATGAATGTAATCCTGAATACAAAAACCTTGAAGATTCCAAATCGTCAAGAGATCTTTTGGGTGCTTTCTTGTTTCTTTGTGTTTCAAGAGTTCCTATATCTAAAATAGTTACATCTGGGTACTCAAATTCTGCAAGGGCCCACCCCCAGTTTCTAAATGATGGATCCATGCCTAATATTTTAATTTTTTTCATATATTTGTTTTTAGGGTGGGTAAAGGATAAAAACCCCGCATAAGCGAGGTTTATTAGTGATGGAGTGAAATACTTAATTAGTATTTCAAGGCGACGCCGACTCCAATAGATGTCATATCCCAATTTTCATCAGAATACAACTTCATGACCTCACCTGATACGGCCCACTTAGGATTGATATCTTGACATCCTCCCCGCCCTAAAGGACGAGGATTCCTAAGAGGGCTTACCTCTTGGGGTTACGGCCTTATACTAAAAAGCTTTCGACAGTAACAGGTTCCTGCTTCATTGAGAAAGCCTTTGCCCTCTCTCCACAGGCTAACAAGCGGTGCCCCCGCTCTAGGATATTTAAAGCCCCTACGAAGTCTTCATTGGTCATGAATGGCGGGGTTTTACGCACTGATTGATAAAATCCATACCCGACTTTATCCGAGCCGAACATTTTTTTGTTTAGCCCAATCCACATAGACCCCAGTACCAGAAGTTGAAGTTGACCCTCCAGCTACTGATAAATCTTGTGTAGCACTTGCCACACCAAATGTTACCATCTTATCATTAGCTTGTGCTGCATTAACGCCCATCAATGCAGAAGCGGTTACGACTGCTGCCATCATTGTATTTTTCATTTTCATCATTTTAACTACCTCTTGTTATTATTAAAAAATTAACTCAAAATCAATTTTGAGCCTAAATCCACTTCGAAAAAAACTTCAAAACGGGGTGTAAAATTGCCACACCGTTTATATCGTCTTCGGAGTCAGACAATCTTTTGCACTGAGCTTCAACACTTTCCAATCTTTTTTTTAATTTTTCAGCGTCTTTACGATTATTAAATTCAGCGACAGTTGTATAGACCTTCTCCTCATAGATCCTCAAAGAAACACCCTTTAAATCAGCAAGCCGTTCACTTAAGTGGTGGAAAATTCAACCGACCCTAGAGGTCGGTTTTTTTACACCTTAATTTTTCATAATCTCAAACCAAGAACGTAGCCTTGACCTTTCTACGAAAAGATAGGATTTTTCTATAGAAGGCAGGGATTATGCAATCGAAGGTGGTTGCAGAATTCTCTCAACCTTCGCTGCAAAGCGAATTTTGGGAATAGATCTAAAA
>JALWQU010000044.1 GCA_026982915.1 Candidatus Altimarinota bacterium
CGCTTAAAAGAAATCTAAAAACAGCCTAATAAATTCGTCTTTTTGTAAAATTTAATCTTAAAATCTTTTCTGATAAAGGATTATCAAAAAAGATTTATTCGTTGAAATTTTATCAAAAATACTATAATTTCTTTATCGGCTGAATTTATCAGACTTTCCCTAAAAAAATGTACGAAATCTGGCACAATACTCGGTGTAGTAAATCACGAAAAACCTTAGCCTTACTACTTGAGGCCGGTATTAAGCCGGTTGAGAGATTTTATCTTGAGAATCCACCAACTAAAAAAGAACTTGAGAATGTTTTAAAACTACTAGGTGTTAAACCAATTGCGATTACACGCACGGGAGAAGCTATTTTCAAAGAACTGGGACTTTCGAAAACAGAGGCCGATTCGATTATTTTGGATGCTTTGGTAGACAATCCATCACTTATTGAGCGACCGATAGTGATAAAAGATGGGAAAGAGGCTATTATCGGACGCCCACCAGAAAATGTTTTATCCCTTCTAAAATAATCTATAACCCCTAAAAAATGTCAGGACACAGTAAATGGCACTCGATTCGGCATAAAAAAGCCGCTAATGATGTAGCACGAGGGAAAGTGCTAACGAAGCACAGTAAGATTCTGATGGTTGTTGGGCAAAACGATCCTAATCCTGAAACGAATACGCCTTTAAAAAATGCTATTTCAAATGCTAAATCGGATGGTGTTCCAAAGTCTAATATTGAGAAAATTCTGAAAAAACTTTCAGGTACGGATAAAGATGGGGTACAATATTCCGATCAACTTTATGAAGGCTATGGGCCTGACGGGGTGCCTGTTTTAGTGCAAGCACTTACGGACAATCACAATCGAACCTACCCGAGTGTACGATCGGCTTTTGATAAAAATGGGGGAAAGCTTGGGAGTAGTGGGGCGGTGAAATTTTTATTCGATCATGTCGGGGTTATTATTATTGAGAATGGAGATCTGGATGAAGAAGCTTTATTTGAATTGGCTATTGAGGCCGGTGCGAATGATTTTAACTATGCCAAAAATGAATCAGAAGTCGTTACGAGTTTTACCACCCTTGGTAAAGTTCGTGAGGCCCTAGAATCATCACTAACGATTAAAAAATTCCATCCCGAATATCGTATCAAAGATCCTATTATCATAAAAGATCAAGAATCACTCACAAAACTTGAAGCTTTCCTCGAAAAAGTATCAGAAGCCGAAGATGTGGATGATATTTTTGCGGGATTTGAGGTTGATGATGCGTTATTATAAAAAAACGGCCCCCCGACTCGGCTAGTGTTTTGCAACTAGGGTCAACAGCGGGGGCAACACTGAGAGGTTTAGAACCAATCAATACCATTCTATAGCTCAATACCCCAATGCGTCAAATGAAAATTGCTATAATTATTCCAACAATAGGACGGAAGAGTCTCGAAAAGGTGCTTTTAGGGATTGAGAATTGTTTAGATTTTAAGGTTATAAAGCCAGAAATCTTAGTGATATTTGACGGTAAAAATACGTATAACTTTCGTACGGAGGTGCCAGGAGTGCAAATAATAGAAACGGGACAAAAGGTTTATGCGGGAGGAGCCCGAAATTTAGGGATTGATAAAAGTAAGGGGAATATTTTAGTCTTTTTGGGTGATAATGGGGTACCTGACAAAAATTGGCTAAAGCGAATAGTTGAATTCCACCGTAAAAACAAGCATGAATCGGCGGTATGCTTGGGGAACATAACCTGGAAAAAGGCAACAGATTTTACGAGATTTCTGGAAAACGGACCACAGTTTGATTTTAAGAATATTACCAAACATGGGGCTAGTTGGCGACATTTCTATACCTCTAATATTTCTATAAAACGCTCTTTTTTGGGTAAGGAGCGTTTTGCTTCCGAATTTTCGGGCTGGGGTTTTGAAGATATTGAACTGGGGTATCGTTTATCACAAAAAGGCATGAGGCTTATTTTTGATAAAACGGTTACGGTTTTTCGTCTCGATACACCGACAATTGAAACGGTTATCAATAAAACCGAATTGAGTGTAAAAAATGTGTTAATATTTGAAAAATTGCATCCAGCAATAAATATATATCCCAAAGGCCTTCGATATTGGTTATTATATTTTTTAGTCTGGATTAGTGGACCTTTTACTCATTTTTCAAAAAAAGTATACTGGTGGCGATTATGGAAGAAAGCCTGGTTAACATACAAGAAAATCTGATAAATTAATAATGAAAAAAATATGCTTAATCGGTAGTTTTGGGGCGTATAACTTGGGTGATGAGCTTATTTTGTCCGCGGCACTAGATCACTATGGGGTCGATAATTGTATTATTATGACGGCGGATGGTCATTTTTCGAGTAGTTTTTATGGCACAAAACTAGAAACGGTACCGCCTTTTCCATCAGGGATCCGTAGTTTTTGGAGCTGTTTGACGCATAAGGCCTATCGGACATCAATTTTAACCCTTAATAATAAAATTAACCATATTGTTTTTGTGGGTGGGGGACTTATGGCGATTAAAACAAGGGCTTATTTTTTATGGTGGGGAATGGTTAAAGGGTGTTTATTCTTCTGTCCCAAGAAACCTATTGTTTGGGAATATCAGGGGATTGATAAGCCTCGTAATTTTTTAGAAAGGTATTTTCTGAAGACAGCTTTTCGATCGGCAACATCCATTTCGGTTCGAGATAAAGCTTCAAAAATAGCCTTAGAATCCTCTAATATAAAAGTTCCCGTGGTGGTTAAAAATGATCGGGTTTTTGAATATTTTGGGTCTGATTTTCAGGGGCATAAAGAAACTAAAAAGTACTGTCTTGTAAATGCTATCAACCCCATAGAACCTGATTTGTGGGAGCGAATTAAGAGCGAGGCAAGTAAGCAAAATCTCAAAATTAGGCTACTTATACTTGATAAACAGGGGGATATTACGATGATACCGGAGGTTGAAAGTATTTTTCCGCCAACAAAGGAAGCCCTTTTATCGCTTTTTCAAGCATCAGGCATGGTTATAGCGGAACGATTTCATGGTATCGTTTTAGGGTGTTGTTTTGTCCCGGATAAGACCTTTAGTCTGCGTAAACCATACGCTAAAAAAGTTTTAGATTTTTGTGACAAAAAGTCAGTTTCTATTTTTTAAATTAAATTCCTTCATGCCCTATCTTTTTATTGCTTTCGGTGGTGCTTTGGGGGCGGTTACTCGTTATGCCATTTTCCACGGGCTAAATCGTTTTGAACACGAACACTTGAGAGTCGGTGTTTGGGTAGTAAATGTTTTGGGTAGCTTCCTAATCGGTATAGCCCTAGCGTTAGCGCTGAACGGGATAATGTTTCAACGAGGGAAACCAGAACATTTGATTTTTATTACGGGTTTTTTAGGGGCGTTTACAACTTTTTCTACTTTTTCACAGGATAATGTAGAATTTCTTTTTATTGAAAAAAACGGTATTGGATTTTTATTTAATATTTTTATGAATCTGACTTTTGGCTTCTTGGCCTGTGCTCTTGGTTATTTTTTAGTGCTTAAGTTTTTCATTCGATAGAATTTTTTACCAAGTCTTCCATTTCAGTTTGTTTTAGTTGGCCCGCTTGTGCTCCGTAGTACTGAATAACATTGTTGGAATTATAGTTGCCCCAAAGGATTTGTTCTTTGAGCGACTTTCCGTGTAAACGAGCCGCAATAACACCGACGGAAAAAGCATCACCAGCGCCAAGCGTATCAACTTTTTTGGTTTTTTGTGAGGGGGTGTAGTAATGATCTTTGCCTTCAAAAATTTGAGCGCCTCGTCCACCATCGGTAATGACCACCGTTTTTACCCCAGCTGATAAGAATTTTTTGGCAAGTTCTCGTACATCCCCAATATCCGCTAGAGTACACTCAGATAATCCGACTACTTTCTGACCGACAATAGAGGCTTTGCAGTCAGAAATACGAACGGTTTTAGACTTTATGCCGGTAAAGCGTTCAGCCTCTTCTCGATTGAGAATAATCATATCAATGGCCGGGAAAACATCGAGAAAAGCCTTAAATCCTTTTTTGAATTGAGTACTGCCTGGATTCCAGCCAATAAAGGCTTTGTTTTGTTGCTTCCACTGCGGGAGATCTTGTAAAATAGCATCGGGTCCATCGTAAATATGACTGAGGTAAAGAGCTTTTGTTGGGGGGGTGTTTTTCAGGGTTTTTCGGTTAAAGTTAGCGGAAAAAGCACGACGGTGCAGGACGGTTCTTCGACCTGTATGATGACAAAGGACCACGGAAAAACTGGATTGTTGATGTTTCGCCGTCGTTATATATTTTGTACAAATATTTTGTTCTTCTAATTCGGATAAGATGAATTTTCTGTTGGATTTATCACCTAAAACACCAAAAGCTGCACAATGAAATCCTAACTTTGAGAATCCTATAGCGCTATTGGCCGATCCACCACCACAAACCGTAAAAGAATTTTTCAGACCTACTTTTTCGCCAAGGGGAATTTGTAAAAAAGGTTGCTTATTTTTTTCGATAAGATCGAGTCCTGAATCCTCCGGAATGGGGATTATCATATCGAGCGTTATTGATCCGAAGGTCAGTATATCAAAATGATTCATTGAAGTATTATAGCTTTTTAGTTCCGTAAAATCAATGAAATCACCACCTTTTAGACCTTACTTCAATTTTGGTAGGAATTTAAGTGGGTCAAGGTAGGCACCATTATGGAAAAGTTCAAAATGGAGGTGTGGACCTGTGGTAAAATAACCCGCGCCTTTGGTTCCTGGAGTTCCGCCACTTTTCGCGATAATCTGTCCACGAGTTATGGTGGCACCCTTTTGGACGAGAATCTGACTTACATGGCCATAAACAGAATAAAAACGATTAGCGTGTTCTAGCACAATAAACGAGTAACCATAATTGTTAGCGCCAATTTTTTTGACCGTACCACTCGCCACCGCCATTACAGGACTGCCCTGCGGACTGGCGATATCCAGTCCATCATGGTCTCGGCCCATAACTTTTTTGTATTCAGAGTCACGGAAATAAGCCGTGATCCGGATAGGCTTTGTGAGTGGCCACTGAAAGCGGTTTTTGGGTGGTTTTACTTCATTTTTAGCCGTTAAGTTGGCAACATCATCAGGAGATTCCTGTATTTTTGATTGTGTTTCTTTGAGTGATTGATGGAGATTCTGTAGATAAATATTGGATTCATTGCGTTGCTGTTGATAGGCGTATAGCTTCGACTGTATTTCTGCTTCGGACTTCTTAAGATTCTGAATGAGGTTGGCTCGTCCTTCAGAAAGAGCTTGCAGTGTCAGTTTTTCTTCGGCGAGTTTTTGTTGTAACTGGGTTGTTTTTCCGTACAAAAAGGCCGATTGTTGTTCTTCCTTATCGAGTTGATCCTTAGCTTTTTGAAGGTTTTCAATAATATCCCTTTGTTGCTTTGCCTGCTGTCGATTTTGTTGTTTTTCTTCCAAAATTTGGGCGACCGTTTTACGAGAGAAAAGCCACTTTATAACCGGTACACTTTGATCATTACCAAAGTGTTCGGCACGAATATACTGACGACGCATAAAGTCGTTATAAACACGCTCTCGAAGCCGTATTTCAGCCTTAATAATTGTTTTTTTTCGCGTGATATCGAGGAGTATGGCTTTCCATTTTTTAGCCGTTTCCTGATACTTTTTTATTTTTTGCTGATTAAAACCAATCTGGGTATCAAGCTGGGTAAGCTGATTAGAAAGTGTATTTTTTTGATTACCAACCTCCCAAAGTTTCACCGATTGATCGGCTATGCGTTGTTGAAAATCATCAAGCGAGGCTTCTTCCGTGATTATCTGTGATCGTAAATCCGTAAGATCGGATAGTGTCGGGTTTTCAGGTAAAACAATCTCAGGAATATCTAGTGAGGGGGTTTCTGTCGGTGTATTTTCAGGGAATAATGCTGGTTCTTTACTCTGGTCGATGGGCGCTTGTCCACTACCAAAAAAAGAGTCAAAGAGTTCGTTTAGATCACTACCAATGCTCGCGTAAGCCATAGCCGGAAACCAACCGATAAGCAGACAAGCGATATATTTTTTTATAGGTTTCATTTTTTCTTTATTTTAGGCTAAAGTGACCACGAATGCCAAAAAATATTACGGCTTCCGATTTTACGCGTAGACTCGGGGATCATTATCCAGATGAACAATGTCATCTCGATTATGACAAGGATCGACCGTGGACTCTGCTTTTTGCCGTTATTTTATCGGCACAGTGTACGGATAAGCGTGTTAATATGGTGACACCAACCCTTTTTTCAGAATTCCCCGATTTAGGGGCTTATGTAGCAAAACCGATAGAAACGCTTGAATCAACTATTCATTCGACAGGATTTTATCGTAATAAAGCTCGAAGTATCCATAAATGTGCGGGACAGCTGTTGCTTAAGCACAACGGGGTTGTTCCCGATACGATGGAAGCCTTAACCGATTTGGCTGGCGTAGGACGGAAAACTGCCAATGTGATTCTTTGGAATCTCTTTCGAAAAAATATAGGGTTTGTGGTCGATACCCATGTGGGGCGTATCGCTCAACGGGTAGGGCTTAGTCGACAAAAAACACCTGTAGCTATCGAAAAAGACCTCATGAAAAAACTTCCACAAAATAAATGGGGACTGCTTTCTCATCAATTAGTCCAGTTTGGAAGGGATTTCTGTAAAGCACCAAGGCCTAAATGTGAAGCTTGTTTTTTAAACGATATTTGTCCGAAAAAGGGGCTTTGATAATGTTTATACAAAAATGGCATACCTCCAATAAAAAAAACGTCACCCCGATGAATATCGGGATCTAGACCGTTGGACAGGTCGAGCCCTGTCCCTACGAAAAACATCACATTCATCAAATGTTCATAAATAATGCCTATACTAAAGCGGTATAATACTCAGAACCTATGTTTGCAGAATTTTCTCATTATTGGTGGCTTTTGCTCATAATTCCACTCCTCCACTTTGGAGGGAAGTATTTTGTAAACCAAAAAAAAGACGAACAGAAAAAGTATTTTTTTAAGAATAATCAGAATTTTGCCCCTTTAAATTTTATTTGGACCATAAAAGTAGGGCTTATTGGACTTGGCTTGATTTTTCTAATGCTGGCGGTTTGGCGTCCACAGTGGGGACAAAATATGGAAAAGGTTGCAAAAAAAGGACTGGATATGGTGTTTGCTGTAGATGTTTCTAAAAGCATGAAGGCTTTAGATTTTTCTCAAGGTCGACAGCTTATTTCTCGACTAGAAGCAACAAAATTCTTGATACAAAATTTTGTTCAAAAAAGAGCTTCTGATCGTATTGGACTCGTGGAATTTGCAGGAGAAAGTTTTGTGGCTTCTCCTTTAACGCTTGATCACACGGTTTTTTTGAATTTTTTGAAAAATATTTCGAGTGATGATCTAGGGAAACAAGGAACAAATTTAGCTGAAGCATTAAATATGGCCATTGGCAGGCTCGAAATTACTTCTACCGAAAAGCGAGGTAAGGCGATCTTACTTTTTTCTGATGGCGATGAAACTATTTCTAGTGAAGCGGTAAAAATGGCTAAGCTTGCCAAAGATAAGGATATAAAAATCTTTACCGTGGGAATTGGAAGTGAAGATGGCATGCCGATCCCCGAAGGACAAGATGCCTTTGGGAGAATTATTTATAAAAAATGGAAAGGTGAAACGG
>JALWQU010000045.1 GCA_026982915.1 Candidatus Altimarinota bacterium
GCCTTATCCATTCTTTGTACGGATGACCATATCGATCAAATATTAGTATTATTAACGCCACAACGAACCACCGAGGTGGTAAAAACCGCCCAAGTTATTGATCATTGGAACCAGAAAACCGATAAAAATATAGTCGTCAGTTTTATTGGTGGATCACGCGTACGAGCAGGGTTTGATATTTTAAAAAAGGCTCATATTCCGGCTTTTCATTTTCCTGCTGATGCGACACGAGCCCTGGGTAAAATAGCCAACCGAAATGAAAATCTACAAAAAACAAAACAGGTAGTCCCCTCACCTGATCCCGATATCAAAAAAATGATACAGGTAGCCCAACAAAAAAAACTCCAAAGCCTGCCTCAAGAAGCCGTAGATTATGTTCTTGATTTTTACGGATTAGACCGTCCCATTGCGCAGAATTTCAAAACCGAATCCCCTACAAAGGCCCAAGCTTTTTTTCAAAAAATAATCGATAAAGGTCAAAAAGTGGTTTTAAAACTTTCCGCTCCAGACGCCCTGCATAAAACCGAATTAAAAGGGGTCTTCTTGGATATTCAAACACCTCATCAGTTTCAAGCCACCTGGCAAGAACTCACCCAAACCATCGCACAAAATAATCTCGATCAAGCCAGTATTCAGATTCAGGAACAAGTCGATCAAGCGCTAGAAGTTTTTGTAGGCGTTAAGACCGATAAAAATTTTGGAAAGGTCCTTGTTTTCGGTATGGGTGGGATTTTTACCGAACTGATAAAAGACACTTCCC
This sequence comes from Candidatus Altimarinota bacterium, assembly GCA_026982915.1. GTDB lineage: Bacteria > Patescibacteriota > Gracilibacteria > UBA4473 > UBA4473 > JALWQU01. The sequence continues at coordinate 761 of JALWQU010000045.1, forward strand.
TGCGTATTATTCCGACAAATAACCAACAATGTTTGATAAAAATGGTGAACGAAACAAGTATTGGTCAAATATTAAAAGGTCACCGAGGTAAAGTATTTCCGAACAAAAAAGTTATACAATCACTGGAGAAAATCGAACAACTAGTCGTTGATTTTCCCGAAATCATGGCTATTGATGCGAATCCCATACTCGTAACAACCGATCGAGTTATTTGTGTTGACTTCAAAATTATGATATAATGGTCCGAATGAGTGCCCGTAACCACTCACTTGCCATGAAAAAACACCCTAAAAAACATCATCCAATAACACGGAAAAAAGCTCATAAAAAACAGCTTTCACCTGTTTCTAAAAAGAATCCTGAGGTTATTGCCGAAAATAAAAAACTCGGTAAAGATTTTGAGGTTCTTACGGTAAAACCCTACAAAATACCTAAATTCAAAATCTTCTTAATATTGTTTTTTTGTGGTCTGACAGGATTACTTGTTTTTGCTAAAAAAATCCCCTTATTAGCGGATAATTGGGAGTTTCTAATCCAACCAGAAAACATAAAACTGTTTCTACTAATCCTGATTGTACCCTTTATTTTAGGGGTTCGAATATATTTTGATTATCGAATACATAATCATTTAAAACTAAAACTTTCATGAAAGAGTTATTGCTACCACTAACAACGCTCCCTGTACTACTCCAAATTATTATTATGGGACTTACGATTTTGGGACTTTGGTGGGGATCTGAAAAAGTCGTTTGGGCGGTCAAAAACTTCGCCCGACACTTTAATATTCCCGAACTTTTAGTGGGGCTTACGATTGTCTCGATTGGTTCAAGTTTTCCAGAAATTTTCATAAATATTACCGCTGGACTCAACGATATTGATGATATCGGGGTCGGTAATATTGTCGGAAGCTGTCTAGTACAGATCTCTTTTATTATCGGTATTTGTGTGCTTATTGGCGGTCCCATGCGAGAAAAAAGAGTAAAACTAAAACGTGATGCCCCAATGCTCATCGGCGCCATTACCCTTATTTTTATTTGGGGATTGGATGGGGAAATATCCCCCGGAGAAGCCCTTATCTCTATGGGGATTTATCTATCATACATTATTTACCTTTTTCGTACCGCTGACCGGAAGGAAAAGAAGAAACTAAAAAAGCCACATCCTCATAAATTATTATGGTTTTTAGCTTTTTTTGTAGGCGGTGTAACGATTTGGTTTTCGGCACAAGTCTTGCTCACCATAGGATTGGAATTTGGACAAAGCTTTGGCATATCTGACAGTATTATTGGGATGATGTCGGGTATGGGAACAGCTATTCCTGAACTATCCATTTCACTTATGGCGTTACTTCGAAAATCAAACGGTATTTCTGTGGGAAACCTTTTGGGATCAAATATTACCGATCCCCTCTTTTCTCTCAGTATCGGAGCGATTGTTGGCGGTGGTTTCACCGTTTCGAACTTCTTACTCTACACGGCTATTCCGCTCTGGTTACTCGTAACGGTTATCGTGCTAAGTATTTTCTGGACCTATGAAAAAATAATCCGATCCGTCGGGGTAGGACTTATTTTATTTTATGTCGGAGCCTTCTGGTGGTTTTTGAGTTGAGGTGACTTTTTTGAATCCGGCTATTTTCATTGATATTTATCGCTTGATATCCTAATCTAGGATAAATAATAACTTTATCATGAAAAAATTAAGCCTCTTTTCCCTACTTTTTATGGTCAATGTCACTTTTGCGGATCCATACGACGCATCACAAAAGAAGATCCAAGACCCTCCAAAACTAGATTTTTCACGATTTGAACACCTAACCGACATAACCGTCAGCAATATTACAACCCCAAAGGTGGTAAAATTCAGCACCACCAATATTCGTCCGTATGGAACAGTCCTACTTGATGACAAAGGTGTTGTACTGCCCCATAAATGGATACGAAAGTCTCAAAAAGTAAAACAACAAAAAATTCGATCTATTACCGCTTCTTCAACCTTTCAGGGAAAAACAACCAATCTCTTTGATGGTCGGTCAGAATCCACTCTCACCTTCGATCCTGAGAAGGACACCGAAAAGTCAATGACGATTAACTTCTACCAGCCAACGGAGGTGACCGGTATTTTCGTACAACTAGACGATGGGATTATTAGTCCGCAACGAGTAAGTATTTGGGGGGACTTTGGAAATGGTGATTTTACAAATATTATCAAAAAACAACGATTTAGTGCTCAAATCCCTTTTCCTCTAGTTAAGCTAAAAGCGCTGAAAATCGCCTACGAAACCCCTCATTTCCTACGTCTTACCGAAGTCGAAGTCCTAGGCCAAACTAAAACGGAAAAAACAGATGAACTGGTGTTTTTTGCGGAAGAAGGTAAAACTTACCACCTTTATTCTGACCCAAAATTTGGCCAAGAAACCTATCGATCATCTATTAGACAACCGCTTTCTACGGACCAAAGAACACCTTTATTTCCGCTGCCAATACCTCATAAGAATACCACCTTTAACAATGATTATGATGGAGATGGACTACCCGATGAACAAGATTTATGTCCAAAGGTAAGTGATGCAAAAAATACAGATGAAGATAAAAATGGTCGAGGCGATGTCTGCGAAGATCCCGATCAGGATTCTATAATGTCCTCTACCGACAACTGCCCTTTTAAGTACAATCCCAATCAGATTGATAGTGATATGGATAATATTGGTGATGCCTGTGATAATGCCGAAAATCGCATATCTGAAAACACGGATTACCTGCTTTATGGCGTCTTTGCTTTTATGGCACTATTCCTAGGTGTTCTGGTCTTCCGAAGTTTTACCACAAAGAAATAATCTTATTCTCTCATACCAATTCGCAATAGAAAGTATACACAAGAGGCTTGTCATCCTGAATTTATTTCAGGATCTAAATAGGTTGTTCCTTCCTAAGTATCCATTTCTCATCGCTAGATCCCGATATTCATCGGGATGACCTGATTTTTTTAAGAAAACCTGATAAATTAGCCAAGAAAAAGCCAATACAGACTACTATATTGGCTCTATTTGAATTAAGATTTTTCCCTAAACCTTTGGATTAACCTGATTAAAATCAAGTTCCACCGGCGTTTCTCGATCAAAAATAGAAACCATAACCGTGATCTTTCCTTTCGCTGGATTAACTTCAGAGATAACCCCTTCATAATTGACAAAAGGTCCCTCTTTTATCTGAACCAAATCCCCCACTTTCATCTTGATTTCAGCCGTTGGCTCCGCCGCTCCCATTCGTCGCTGGATAACCCCAAACTCTTCTGGTAAAACCGGTACCGGTGTATTCCCCGATCCTACAAATCCTGTCACATTTGGCGTGTTACGCACCACAAACCAGGATGCATCGGTAACAATCATACTCACCAAAACATATCCCGGAAAAAGGTTCTTTTCCACGATCACCTGCTTTCCAGATTTTGTGGTTACCACTTTTTCTTTAGGAATACAGATATCAAAAATGTACTCCTGCATATTCATAGATTCGGTTCGTTGTTCCAGAGCTTTTTTTACCGCATCTTCATAACCCGAATAAGTATGAATCACATACCACTGTTTTCCTAGAGACGAATCCTGCTTTGTCATAATTGTATTATTATTTATTTTTTGATAATTAAAAGAATCTACGCGCCTCTAACTTTATCCAGGGTAAAGGTAACCCCTTCCGTCAAAAGATAATCCACAAATCCCAAAAAGAGCCCCGTCAAGAGCATCACCGTCAGCACTAAGATCATGGAATGAACCGCCTGTTTACTTGTTGGCCAGGTAACATTATGCAATTCCCCTATTCGATCCTTAAAAAAATTTTTCATAGCGTGTCGTATTAAAAATTGAACCAAGTTTTGGTAATCATAGTTACTTTTAAAAAAGTGGTCCATGTACCCAAAACCAACCACATTCTCTTGAAATATTCAGGTGTTGTCAAATTTTTCTTGACTATTCAATATGAGTCAATATCGTTTCATGGCTTTGCCTCCGTTCATTCAGAATTGGACGCCCTTATTTCTTAAACGACCAAAAAGCATGAAAGACTATGAAATTATGGTTATTGTAAAAAATAACCTCGACAAAATTCAGGCCGAAAAGTTTTGTAATGAAGCTATTGTCGACCGTATTACTAAGGCCGGTGGGAAAATTACCTTCCAAGACTTTTGGGGGGAACGAGGTTTTGCCTACAAGATTAAACAAATGACTTGGGGTTACTACTTTGTAGCTCGCTTTAGTATTAATGGAGCTGCTCTTATGGAAATAAAGCGAGAACTTAATATTGAGAGTGATCTTGTTCGCTTTCTCATTACCTCTGTTAACAAAAAAACTTGCCCACCAAGAAAATACGCTGACATGAAAGCCGAATACGAATCACAAGAAAAAGCGCTTATGGACGAAAAAAAGGTTCAAGAAAAACCAAAAAATTCGAAACCAGAAAAGCTAACCACGATCAAGGAAGAACCTAAACCAGTAGCTAAAAAAGACGCTCTTGATAAAAAACTAGACGATATTGTTTCTGAATCAGCTCAGTCACTCTAAATTATGGCCTCAGAGCCATTACAACCTTTCAAAATACTTAACCACTAAACACTATGCCTCCTAGACCTAAAAAATATATTTGCACTTTTTGCAAGAACGGAACACTCGATATTGATTACAAAGATCCAAAGCTTCTTGCTGGATTTATTACTTACTATCGATCTATTCAAAGTCGTTTCCACACGGGAAACTGCCTTAAGCATCAAAAAATGCTGGCGTCTGCTATCAAAAAAGCACGACAACTGGCCCTGCTCCCATCGGTACGATACGAAAAATAATCAACCGTAGTAAAAAAAACACTATCAAAAAAAGACCCTTAATCGGGTCTTTTTTATTTTATCAGACTTTTCTTTATGAGCCTAAATTGCTTCCTCAACCTAAATATCAAAGTTTTCCATCATCTGCTCAAAAGACTGTCGTTTTCGAATACAACGCACACTTCCCCCATCGACCATGACTTCTGGTAGCATTTCTCGTAGATTGTAATTCGAACTCATCGACATACCATAGGCACCCGCTACAACCATAGCCAAAACATCGCCTTCACGAACTTCTGGTAGATCAATCCCCTCGTTGAACAAATCACAGGTCTCACAAACATTACCCGCGATACTAACTCGTTGCGTTGGTCCTTTGGGGTTAGAAAGGTTTATGAAATCCTGAAAAGCGCCGTACATAGCCGGGCGAATGTAGTTTGAGAATCCCGCATCACAGCCCACAAAGGTGGCACCTGATTTTTGCTTAATCGTGGTTACCGTCATCAGCAACGCCGTCGAACTAGAGACTAGAAACTTCCCCGGCTCAATACGAACCTCGATTTCACGACCATTTGTGGCTTCAAAATCACGGATAATCGGCTCTATTGCTTCCGCAAAATTCGAAATATCAATAGACGATTCTCCAATTTTATAATTTACACCAAACCCACCGCCAAAATCAATAAAACGAATATGGTCAAACTTTTTCGCAATATCGCAGACCGAAAAAACCGAGACTTTAAATTCATGCGTTGTATAGAATCCTGATCCAATATGGGAATGAATCCCCACCATTTTTAGGTTATATTTTTCACAAATATTTTTTACAACGGGAATCTCTTCCTCCATAATCCCAAACTTAGTCATTTCTGGCCCCGTAATAATCTTATCAAACTCCCCCGCTCCAACCTCAGGACAAATCCGAATAGAAACCTCTGACCCTGGGAAAAGTTTTCCAAATCGTTCTATCTCAGAAACCGCTCCTAGATTCGGTAAAACACCCGCTTTACCGACAAATTTAAGCTCAGCATTTGAGGGATTCGATGGGGTGAAAATAATCTGATCTGGACGATAGCCCAGATCAAGCGCCAATCGAACTTCATGTGGGCTCACGGTATCTATCCCATAAATACCAGCTTTCTTGATCACTCGCACCAAGTGTGGGTTAAAATTCGCCTTGATCGCGTAGAAAATCTTGGTATTAAATCGTGAAAAGCTTTTGGTTAGATAGTCCGCTTTTTTTCGAATATTTTCCGCATCCGTTACGAAAAGAGGGCTTCCGTATTCCTTTAGTGCGGACTCGAGTGGTTTAAGTTGAGGGATAAACATTTTTTGAGGAAAATCTGATAAATTAAAAACAACACCGAAAAGGCTATTGTTTTATCATTTTTTAGCAAGATTTGGTGGGTTTTTCTAAGCCTACATTCTGCTTTTTTAGTCTTTTATATATTTTTTTAACGAGGAGGATTGGAATAATAAAGAAGCTTATAGTCGTTATTACGCCTTTCCCATAAGGGATCCCCCAAAGAAACAATTTATTGGTAATATAATAAGTAACTTCTCTTGAAAAAATTAGCGCGGCCTCTAACAAATCATTTCCATAAAAATTCTGAACCAAAACTAAGATGAATTTTGTAAAAAAAATAAGCAGAATAAACTGAATCATGAATGCAAAAATATTTATGGATGTATAAAAAAAGGCAGGAAAGAGTACCGTATTTTTTTCACGAAAACAGGTGATTTTTTTACCCCTGATATGTAAGTAAAAAGTTGTGAAAAATAACAAGACAGCAAAGGCAAACAACCTCCAGTATTCTGCAAAAAAATATAAGTTGTTCTCGTTCATAAACACATAAAAAAGAAGAGAGCTTTCTCTTGGAGCTAATAATGTATGGAGAAAAGGAAAACCCGTATTAAAAACAAGCGTAAAAACTAAGTAGTACCAACACAAAAGAATAATATTTATAAAAATAACTGAAAAATTGAAATTTATCTTCAAGGTTATGTCTTTGGGGATTTTTATTTCTGTAGGTATTTTCATCGAAAGGGCTTATTTTATAGATTTTACCTCAATCTTAGGTTTATAA
>JALWQU010000046.1 GCA_026982915.1 Candidatus Altimarinota bacterium
ATACTGAATTTTGCCGCAGAAAGTCATGTTGATTTTTCGATAACCAATCCGGCTATTTTTATCGAGACAAATGTGTTGGGGACGCAGTATTTATTGGAATGTGCCCAGTCGTTTGGAATAAAAAAATTCGTGCAGGTTTCTACTGATGAGGTCTATGGTTCACTGAAACCTGAGGAATCAGGATTTTGTGAAGATCACGCACTAAAACCAAATTCGCCTTATTCAGCGTCCAAAACTAGTGCGGATTTATTGGTCCGTGCTTTTGTGAAGACTTATGGCTTGAATGCCTGTGTTACGCGTTGTTCCAATAACTATGGACCGCATCAGGATACCTCGAAATTTTTACCTAAAATTATTACCAAAGCCCTTAGTAAAGAGGAAATACCGGTTTATGGAAAGGGCGATCAGATTCGGGACTGGTTATTTGTAAAGGATCATGTCGAGGCACTTTTTAGGGTCTTGGAAAAAGGTCAAAAAGGCGAAATTTACAATATAGGCGGTAATAATGAACGAACTAACCTCGAAATGGTTCGGCTTATTCTCAAAAAATTAGGGAGAAGTGAATCGCTTATTACTTTTGTGGAGGATCGAAAAGGGCATGATTTTCGGTACGCGATTGATTCGACAAAAATAAAACAGACATTAGGGTGGGAAGCGGAACAGGATTTTGAGGCGTTGTTGGCAAAAACTATTCGATTTTATCAATCATAGCATATGAAAGGCATTATTTTGGCTGGCGGACATGGTACCCGACTCTTGCCCCTCACCAAGATAACGTCAAAACAGCTGATTCCGGTCTACGATCAACCCATGATTTTTTATCCCTTACAAACGCTTATTGAGGCGGGTATTAAGGATATTCTGATTATTATGGCGCCGGAGCATGCGGGTCATTTTTTGAATCTTTTGGGGAGTGGGAAAGCCTTTGGGGTGACGATTAGTTATGAAATTCAGGATACGCCGTCGGGTATTGCCGAGGCTTTTTTGATCGGTGAAAATTTCATAGGGAATGATGATGTAGCGCTTATATTGGGGGATAATATTTTTGAGGATGATTTTTCATTGGTGATCAAAAACTTCACCGAAGGGGCTTCGATATTTGCCAAGGCGGTACCTGACCCTGAACGGTTTGGCGTGGTGGAGCTAGACAAGGATCAGCAGATTATTTCTATCGAGGAAAAGCCCCAAAAACCCCGCTCAAATTTGGCTCAGGTAGGGCTTTATATTTGTGATAATTCGGTTATTAAAAAGGCGAAAAAGGTAGAGCCTTCGGCAAGAGGGGAGTTGGAAATTGTCGATATTATTCGTGCCTACCTGTACGAAAAAAAACTAGCGGTTTCTTTGGTAAAAGGCGCTTGGTTTGACTGTGGGACTTTTGAGTCTTTATTTGAGGCTGGAGCGTATCGTCGGGCTAAACTGGAGTGTCTTTCCAGCGATTAGTCGCGTTTTCTAACTGCTGAAACATAATCTCGAATCCATCAGAAGCGGAATAATAGGGATCATTTACTTCATGATGATCGATGAGGTGTATTTTGGGGTGATATTTTTGATCAATAATATGGTACAAGTCATCAATATTTTGGCGATCCATAGCGAGTAATAAATCAAATTTTTCACCGTCTTTGGCGGTTATTTGTCTGGCTCGTTGCAGGCTAATATCTACGCCGTGTTTTTGACAGACCTCAATAGACCGTTTGTCAGGCGGTTGTCCGATATGCCAAGCACTTGTGCCAGCGGAATCAATTATCCAATGGGGGAACTTTTTTTTAAAAATACCTTCTGCGGCAGGACTCCTGCAGATATTTCCGAGACAAACCATGCAAATTTTCATTGTTTCAAGGAGACTATAAATTGCTAAAAACGAATAAATGATGTATGATTTAAGTAATGATTCAAGCAAAATATATCAAAATGGCTCAAGAAATTGTGAGGAAGTACTTTCCTAACAATAAAGCCTTTATTTTTGGCTCGTCTTTGCGTAAGTCTAATTTTTTTGATGTGGATATTGCGATAAAGAATGTCACTCAAAAGGAAGATATATGGGCGTTGAAAGAAGCTTTTTTGGATTCAGATTTTCCGCGTGTTGTGGATATTGTTGATCTGGATCATACCGAAGAAAGTTTTAGAGATTATGTGCTTAATAAGGAAACAAAAGAATGGATTTAAAAACAAAAAAAACGGAAAGCTTTGAACGAGCGCTTATAAGCCTTGAAGCGGTTATGGTAAAAGATTTAAAGGATGAGTTCTTTCGTGATTCGGCCGTTCAACGGTTTGAGTACACGATAGAATTATTCTGGAAACTCTTAAAAATAGTCCTTGAGGCAGACTATGATATTAGTGCGAGAACGCCTAGGGAAGTTATCAAAAAGGCTTGTTCTGCTGGATTGATAGACGAGGAAGCCGCTATTACTATTCTAAAAATGCTTCGAATTAGAAATGAAACTTCGCATGAATATGCTATTGAGGTGGCGTGTATTTTGATTCCAGAGCTTCCCGGTTTTACGCGCTTATTGCGAGAAATTTTTCAGGAAATAACCTAGTTTGGGCAGGTTCTAGTTTTTAGGCTTTTTAATAGCAATAATACCTGATCGAATCCATTCTCGTACTTCTATGTCTGATTTCTTCATCTTATCCAAAAAGTGATCGAGCCCTTGGGCCGTATCAATAAGCTCAACACAAACTTCTTCTTCATTTCGGTATATTTCGGTATGAAATATTTTGTCGACTTCCTTGAGGCATTTTTTTTCTTCAGCATTTGTATGAATACCCAGACGAGCAATCGCTATTTCTCGGGTAATCGCGGTTTCGGGCGCCATGATTTCGACAGACTGTATCTCGATGAGTTTATCGAGTTGAAGCGCTACTTTTTCAGCTTCTTTCCGGTCCCCTAAAATAACAATTGTCATTCGTGAAATAGTATTATCACTGGTTCTGCCAACCGTAAGGGAGTCGATATTAAAGCACTTCCGACGCAAGAGTGAGGCGACGCGACTTAGAATACCCGCATTATTCTGAACGACAACCGAAAGAATTTGTTTCATAGCGTATCGATTTTATCAGTGGGATTGAGGAGTGTTTCGGATAAATGTTTTCCAGCCGGAACCATCGGGAAAAGATTTTCTTCTTTTTCCACCACAAACTCACATAGAACCGGGCCGGTATGTTTTTTCATTTTTTGTAAAACCATTTCAGCCTCCTCATGTGTAGTGGCTTTGTAACTAGGAATACCATAAGCTTCACCAACCTTTTGAAAGTCAGGATTATGCATCGGCGTATCGACATAGTTTTTATCATAAAAAAGTTCTTGCCATTGGCGGACCATGCCGAGGAAAGAATTATTGAGAATAATAATTTTTACCGGGATATTATCTTGTACGAGTGTGGCGAATTCTTGAATATTCATCTGAATACCTCCATCACCAGAAACAGACCAGGTTTCATATCCCGCAAAAGCGGCGCCCATAGCAGAAGGAAGGGAGAATCCCATAGTACCAAGCCCCCCCGAGGCGAGGAATTTACGAGCGGCTAGACCGGGAAAGCGCTGTGCGGCCCACATTTCGTGCTGACCTACATCGACGGTTACAATGGCCTCTTGATCAATAATTTTATACAGTTTATTGAGGACACCAATTTCGGTTAATTTTTGGTCTTTATCCGTATCAAGTGGCCATTTTTTTAGTTTTATCTGAAGTTTTTCGCGCCATTCTTTGGTTCTATTTTGAGCAATTTTACGAGACAGTGATTCGGTGAGTTTTGGCAGAGTTTCGTTTATTTGGCCGGCTAGTTTGGCATCAATTTTTACATTTTTCCCAAATTCAGCGGGATCAATATCGAGGTGAATAATCTTTTTTCGTTTTTCAAATTCAGCAGGAATCCCGGTGATACGGTCATCAAAACGAATACCAATCCCGATAATACAATCGGCATTAGCGACGGCAAAATTAGCGGTGGCGGTACCGTGCATACCGAGCATACCGAGTGCTAGTTCGTGATTATAAGGGAAACAACCAATACCGTGAAGCGTCCAGGTCGTGGGTATCTGTGTGGTTTCCAAAAACTGTTTCAGCGCGGTTTCGGCTTGAGATAGGCAAACTCCGTGACCCAAAATAACCACCGGACGCTGGGCTTCGGTGATAATATCAGTGGCTAAATCAATATCGGAAAGGTCGAGGATCGTCGTCAGGTCATATCCGGGTAAATTATGTTCAAAATTATTGTTCAGTTCTATGTTTTTCCAAACCTCTTCGTCTACTTCCTCAATCTGAACCGATTTGGGAATATCGATTAACACTGGTCCCGGTCTACCAGAAAGAGCGAGATGAAAAGCCTCACTTATGATACGAGGGAGATCATCAGCATTTTCAACAAAATAGGAATGTTTGACGATCGGTTCGCAAACCCCAATGATATCGATTTCCTGAAAAGCATCGGTGCCGATTAAATGCCCGAAAACATTACCGGTAATAGCGACCATAGGGACCGAATCCATATAGGCATCGGCAATACCGGTTACGAGATTTGTGGCGCCCGGTCCACTAGTAGCGAGACAAACACCGACTTCTGTGGTCGCTCGTGAATACCCGGCAGCAGCAAAGGCGGCACCTTGTTCGTGTCTCGTGAGAATTCGTTTAATCCCGTAGGTGGGCATACGATCGTAGATCGGCAAAACGGCTCCACCAGGATAGGCGAATATTTGTTTTACGCCTTGGTTCTCAAGTGATTTCAATAACGCATCGGCCCCAATCATTTTTTTGTTTCGTTATAAACAAGCTCAATATACTTATTTTTTTGGAAAATAAAATTTTTAGTTTCGAACTATATATATCTGTAGATTTATTTGCCTTTCGGTCTGAATAATCGTATCTTTACAGGCGTTTTTTAGGACTTTTAATATGCAGGTACATCTTTATGATTTTCGATGGAAGGATGCGCAAAACTTTGAGTTTCAGGCGGGAATGGGGTCACAGCTAGCCAAGAAACCATTGCGAATTGGGGACACACTTTCTCTCCAAATTAAGTCAGATGTGGCTTGTTGTGGGAGCTATCGTGATGGCAATTTCCAGCCTTGTCCTAGTCATATGACCGGTAAAAAGAAATGTGATACTTGTCGTGGTCGAGAGGGCGGTTTTATTTTTACGAGTTTTGATGGGTTTAATACCGAACACTACACTCCCGAAGATTTAGCCCAGATTCAGGGGGAACATGTGGTTTACCTGACCCTTTTTGATGAACATCTGGTAAAGGTGGGGGTGAGTAAACTAGAACGAAAAACTCTACGGCAGATAGAGCAGGGGAGTGGGGCGACGTTGTACATTGCCCAGACAGAAGATGGTGTGCAGGCAAGACAGATAGAAACGCTCTTTCGCAAAAGTGGCATCGCGGATAAGGTAAAAGCTTCGACCAAAAAAGACTTCATTTGTCCGGATATGACGGCCGAAGTAGCGGAAGCAAAACTTCGATCGGTCTTGAAGGATCATGAATCTTGTCTGGATGATTATGAAGCACTTCGTCCTTTTTTGTTGGAAGATCCGGAGTTTTCGGTATGGGATGAGGTCTACCATTTAGACACGCTTCGAGCGAATACAAAGCCTTTTCATACAGTGAAATTGGACACGAATGAGTGGATTTCGGGTAAAATTATTGTAGCCCGAGGGGCCTTTTTAGTTTTGGAGCTTCCAGAGGAATTGGTCTCTATTTGTACGAAAGACCTCATCGGTCGGCAGATTGAGTTTGATCCGATTCCGCCAGGGATGCACTTGAATCAGGCGTTTCAGCAGGCGTTATTTTGAATAAAGAAAATTGTCATCCTGAGCTTGTAGTATAATCCAAAACAGAGAAGAATTTCGTTAGTTAAAAGCGATCCTTTATCGTATCTATTTAGTTTGAAGCTTGGAATGACAACAGGATGCTAAGCTGAAAAAACTATACCCCTTGCGTTCTCTGCTTTCAAAAATAGGGAGAACCTTCCTTTTTGTTTTTTTTAATCCGTAAAAAAGACCATATCTTTGGTCTTTATGATTCTTATTATTATTTTATTTTTGTGTGCAGAGGCAATGTTTACTTAAAATTCTTTTGACTTTTTTGGCAAATCAGTTTAGTTGTTTACTAAAGCATTGTAATCCGTTAATTATGAAATTTCTCAAGTACTACAAACTTTTTACGCTCTTCTCGATATTTCTATGGACGCCTATGGCTTTTGCGGGGGTCTCAACGATTGTCAGTATTACACCAATCCCGCCACTTGCCTCAACGTCACTAGGCGGTATCCCTTATTATGAGAATGGTGAAAATATCGATTTTAACGTAAAGTTCAACGAATCTGTAAATATAAGTGGCACTCCTGAATTACAATTCGAGCTACGAGGACTCCTAGAAGAAGCGGTTTACAACTCCGGAACAGGGACCGATACAATACGCTTTCGATATATCATACCCAACCACAATAACATAGCGGATTGGAATGGTATTACCGCAAAAAAATTTAAGCTGAACGTCCTCGATGCCATCAAGAGCCTCTCTACTGCAGAAGAGACTCTTACCGATTTTCCAGATATTTCAATTCCTAGTATTCTTGTGGACACAAATCTCCCAAACTTTAATAGTCTAACACAGACTTCTTCAGGTGGTGTGTCAAGTGGTGGATCCGTATACCTCAACGCCGGTGATACAATTACCTCTACTATTGAACTCGTCTTTAAGGATACAAGAGCCTCGGCCTCTATTGACTTTGATATTGGTGGGACAACAAAAACACTCAACTTCACAGGGACTAGTAGCACTGGAGAATCAAAAACTTCTCAGAAGACAACGCCTGGAAACTTTTTAAATGGGGAGAATGGGATTATTAAAATTACTAATATTTTTTGGGAGGATCAGGCTGAAAAGGCAATGGTCGGTCCATTGCCAACCCCGGCGGTTCCAATCCTCACTAATTTCATTGTTGACACAACGCTTCCCATTGTCTCTGAAGTCACCACGGTGACCCCCGCTTTTACGACCGATAACACACCCGATTACACCTTCACCACCGATGAAGCCGGATCCATTACCTATGGAGGAGGCTGTTCCAGTCCTACCGTCAATGCTGTATCCGGAAATAATACGGTTACCTTTAATACGCTTCCCGACGGAACTTACAATTGCACCATAACCGTTACCGATATTGCGGGAAATAATTCATTAGTGCTAAATATGACACCTTTTACAGTGGATACAACCGCTCCTGTGTTTTCAAATATAGGCGTTATTTCGGATAATATTTTTGATCCCAATAGTGGCGTTGGCTCTACTCGTTGGGCCGGAATGAAGCGTGATGAGTTTGTCGGGAAGGGGAAATTCTGGACGGAAGAAGCAAGTAAAGACTTTACGAAGCGATATAACGCTGGTAAGGAGGGCTATGTCAAAGGTTATGTAAACAGAAATGGGTATACTGTTTTTGGGGGTTATGTCCCAGGAAAAATTGCCGTTGATAGATATCCTCACCGATTCCAAAACCAGATCGTTTATCGTGATAAAAAGGTTAAAAAATATAGAAATCGCCATAGTATTGCAAAAAAGCAAAAAGCCATGAAGAAAGCTTTTCAACACCCCGAAAAGGTAAAGTTAAAATCTACTTTCCATGCCGGGATAGGTCGTGGTAATATGAATATAGA
>JALWQU010000047.1:0-609 GCA_026982915.1 Candidatus Altimarinota bacterium
GAAACGAAAGGCGTACAACTGACACTGAGCTTGGTGTTAGCGCATGTTACTTTTTTGGTAGCTGAGGGACTTCTGGGGGTTTCTGGTATTTTGGCGACAGTAGTGGCGGCGTTTGTTATGGGGAATCTAGGAAAAAGGAAATTACAGCCCAGTGTTCGGCGGTCTTTTTCTGAAATTTGGGAATTTTTAGGGTTTATCTCTAATGCGCTTATCTTCCTGCTCCTCGGGATAAAAATTGGAGAAATAAATATAGCAAATTATTGGAAAGAAATTCTTGTAGCAGGCGCTTTAATGCTTTTGATAGCCCGGCCTTTATCAGTTTATCTCTCTTTCTTTTTTACGAACTTAACACGGAATAAAGCGGAGAAAATCCCCTTTACACACCAATCTATTGTTATGTGGGGAGGTATTCGTGGTGCCTTAGCGGCAGCGGCCGTCTTGCTTATTTCTGAAGAACTTGAGTATGCTGAGCAGTTACAGGCAATGACCGCAGGACTTATTCTTATTACCTTCTTACTCAATGGACTCTCGGTTTCTTATTGGCTGAAAAAGCTAAAAATTGTGGATTTCTCTCATCTCGAAAAAATGCAGCATCTTGAGGCAAAAATT
>JALWQU010000047.1:619-1885 GCA_026982915.1 Candidatus Altimarinota bacterium
TTTAAAAAGCCTGCTTGATCGTAAATATATTTCTGAATCTAGCTTCAAAACCCTCAATGAAAAGTATAAATGTGAGCGGGAAATTACTAAGTCCTTGTTTCAGGAAATAAAAAAACAGACCAAGAATACAAAGAGAGAAACCGAACGAATCCTTTCTCATTATGCTTTGGGGATTGAGCGACAAACCTATCAAAGTCTTTTTACTATTGGGGAAATTACCGAAGAACGATTTGTAGCGTTGAATGACAGCATTCTTCGGCAGATTGATTTTCTTGAGCATAATATTCTTCCAGAAGAACGAAAAGCGACCTTTCAGGTAGCGCCAAATGTACCAAAATTTACTTGTTGGCAGACAGGATGGCTTTCAAAACTGTGCCCAACTAGTTGGTTAAAGTTTATTTTTAAGTCTTATCGAAAATCAAAAATTATTGATCGGATGATTCATTATCGGGCGAGACGGATTGCGAGCTGGCGAGTGCTTCGTGATTTTAAATCCCTGCAAAAAAATCATGATTTGTTTCAGCATTCGCATACGATTGCCAAAATTATTAAGCGGTATGAGGGCTGGAATAAAAATTCTGAGGCCAAAATCGCTCAAATGGAAAAATTGTATCCTAAAACAATTATGAAAGAACGGCTGCGCATGGCGGAACAAGAATGTTTAAAGCGAGAACATAAGATTGAACGAGAATTTTTTGAGAAAGGGTTTCTCAACCAAAAGGTTTTTCTGGAGATGGAGGAAGCGGTTGAACAACGAGAGGGTGCTTGTCGTCGAAAAGGATTATTTCGTGACTAGTTTTTTTTATCAGACTTTTTTTTATTCAAAAATTAGACTATTGTTTTTGAGACTTATCTATTTTTTTCCTCTTTATGTCTGATTACGATCGATTTGCGGCTGATTTTTCTGGAACAAGGAATCGTAAATGGTCTGAATTTGATCTGATCTTTCCTAAAATAAAAAAAGGGGATCGGTTACTTGATCTTGGTTGTGGTAATGGGCGATTTCGGGCTTTTTTGGGGGAGGATAAGGTTGGAAAAGGGGCGTACTTTGGGTTTGATTTATCTCGAAAATTGCTAGATATCGCTCGAAATCGGTATACGCAGGATCATTTTTTTCAGGGTGATTTTGCGAAAGAATTACCTTTTGGGGCGGATAATTTTGAGGTAATCGTGGCGGTGGCGTCTTTTCATCATCTAACCGACAATGCCGCACAAAAGCATTTTTTAGCCGAATGTTTTCGGGTACTGAAATCAGGAGGGATATTG
>JALWQU010000047.1:1895-7622 GCA_026982915.1 Candidatus Altimarinota bacterium
GGGATATTGTTTATGACGACTTGGGTTTTGCCTCAGAAATATTTTTGGTCTAACTTTTGGGCTGGGCGTGTTTTTACTAAAAACTGGCTTATTCCTTTTGGAAAAGAAAAGCATCCGAGGATTTATCGACGCGTAACCGAAAAAGATCTGAAAAAGTTGTTAAAAAAAGAAGGGTTTAAGGTTGAGAAAGCGTTGAAATTTGAAGATCGAAATTATGTCGTTTTGGGGCAGAAGCCTTGAAGGAGATACTTTTTTTGAGACGCCCCAACGGGGTGCCTCTACACCTGGCTTTCGTATATTATCAGACTTTCCTCAAATATTTTGTGGATTGAATTTGTCTTCTTTCCAAAGTCTCGGGTTGGCGGAAATATATTCATCAATTTTTTTAAGGCTTTTTTCGTCACGGATGATATGGTCGTGATAGTTAGATTGCCAGTGGGAATTAATATTATTATTTCTCGCATATTTAGTGACTCCAATTTTAAAGCCACGGACAATCGATGCCAAATTTTTAGATTGAGGACCAAATTTATTGGAATGTTCTTGTAGAGACACAAGATTTTGTGTCTCTACGATGGATGAATTTTTACGATTTTGATTTTCTTTTATATGAATAATCACATGCACATGATTTGGCATAACTATCGAATTGATCACCTCAACAAACGGAAAGTGATTCGGAATAGCTGACAAACAATTATCTGCTACTTCCCCCAATCCATTCAAAACCATTGTCCCCTCACTTGAAACATCCCCAAACACACACGCAAATTTCTTCACACAAACCGTCACAAAATAAAATCCATAATGCGAGTAATCATAGTTTTTCAATCGATGGGATTGTGTTCGATATTTGTTTTGAAATTGCTGCATAATGTTTGTTAAGTCACTCTTTGTAGAGACACAAAATTTTGTGTCTGTACGAAAAATAAATGTTCGATCATTGTGAAATCGGTAAAATTTCTAAAGTCCCTTCAAAAAATTTGGTTACCAAAATTCTCTCAGACTCAAAAGCCATATCTGGAATTTCCTCAATGGAAGAAATCCATTTTATTTTCATTTCTTCAAATAATCAAAAACGGTGTGTAAATCCTTATCCCCTCGACCCGATAAATTAACAAGAATAATTTTCGGTTCCCCCCTTGACAAAGGGGGGCTAGGGGGGATTTGCACCCTCTTTATCGCCTCAGCCAAAGCATGACTACTTTCCAAAGCAGGGATAATTCCTTCACATTTACTGAAAAACAAAAGGGCCTCGATCGCTTCATCATCTCTTATGCCTACATATTCCGCTTGCCCCCTATTATTGAGGTAAGCGTGAATAGGTGAAATACCTGGGTAATCTAGTCCCGCAGAGATAGAATGACTTTCTTCGATCTGCCCATTGTCATCACAATTTACTTTGGACAAACTTCCGTGCAGACATCCAAATTTCCCTTTCCCGATAGTGAGTCCGTGTCGGACACCATCGCCAGCTGGCTCAACACCAATGAGCTTAACCGTTCTTATTTCTTTCCCCTTGATAAAGGGGGATTGAGGAGGGTTTTGTATGTCTGTATCTTCTGGTAAAAACCCCTGGAAAATACCAATAGCATTACTTCCACCACCCACGCAAGCAATCACTTCGTCCGGCAATCGTCCTTCCGCTTCTAGTATTTGTTTACGAGCTTCTTCTCCAATAATCCGCTGAAATCGTGATACCAATTCCGGAAAAGGGTGTGGACCAGCCGCCGTTCCAAACATATAAAAAGTATCCTCACTGTGCGCGATCCAGTACCGCATAGCTTCGTTTATGGCGTCTTTGAGGCTCGCTGAACCACTTTCAACTGGGATAACTTCGGCGCCTAGTAACTCCATTCGTTCGACGTTAACCTTTTGACGCACTACATCTTTGGCACCCATGAAGACCTTTACCGGGAACCCAAATCGAGCGCCGACCATAGCGGTAGCGATCCCGTGCATCCCTGCACCTGTTTCCGCAATAAGGCTTTTCGATCCCATTTCTCTCGCCAATAAAGCCTGACCAATAACATTATTGGTTTTATGCGCACCACCATGGTTTAGGTCTTCTCTTTTGACATAGATTATGGCATTTGTATTTAGTTTTCGGGCGAGATTTTCACATTTATAGAGCGGCGTTGGTCGCCCTCCCCAGTTTTTACAAATTTCTAAAAACTCCGCCTGAAGTTTTTCGGATTTTTTAAACTTTTCAAAAACGAACTCAACTCGTTTCAAAACAGGCTGTAATAGTTCTGGAGCAAAGCAACCACCGTATTTTCCAAATTTTCCGTGACTGTTTTCGATAAAATTATTCATAATTATTTTTTTGTACTGCTGTAACGGTACACAGAAAAAATAATGGGTCAATAAGAATGAGGACTATTTTTTACTTCTACCGAGAATAAGTCTAATAAATTGATAAGATGTTCCTTAATTATCCCTTAAACGGTCGCCTTTATTTCGTCAAAGATAGACTGCATTTCTTTGATAGAACTAACCCGAATAAGCTGACTTCGAAAGTGGGAAGCCCCATGAAAGCCTCGTAAAAAGTGTGCGAAGTGTTTTCGTAGTTCAATCATCGCCCATTTTTCATTTTTAAAGGCGGTGGCGAGCTCCGCATGGCGTTGGAAAAAATCTAACTGCTCGCTCAATGATGGCTTTTGGGGCACAGGTTTTCCTTCAAACAAAGCCCGAACTTGCCGGAATATCCAGGGATTACGGAGGCTAGCGCGTCCAATCATAACACCGTCCAAATTTTTCAGTCGATCTTTGGCGATTTGAGCTGAAGTGATATCCCCATTACCAATTACCGGGATCGATAAGTGTTCTTTTACCGCATAAATCTTTTCCCAACTGGCTTTTCCCGTGAATTTCTGTTTGGTGGTTCGCCCATGAATCGCCAAGGCTGATATGCCGGCAGCTTCAAGTTTTTGCGCGTTGGTTATAATATCGTCATCATCATAAAACCCAAGTCTCATTTTCACCGTTACGGGAAGGCGGGTTGATTGCACGAGTTTTTTAATCATTTTTTGAGTAGCGTCTATGTCCTTTAGTAGAGCCGACCCATGGCCTGAATTGATGACTTTTGGGCTAGGACATCCAAGATTTAGATCGATAAAATCAGCCCCAATATCCTCTACCATTTTAGCGGCTTCAATAAAGGCTGATTCTTCCGAACCAAAAAGTTGCACCCCATAATAATTTTTTTCCTCAGGGGTAAAGTCAATCATACGGAGCGTTTTCTCATTATTTCGGCGTAAAGCCTCGGCACTCACGAGTTCGGAAACGAGTATTGTTGAGGGTTCAATTTCTCGTATAAGTCGTCGAAAAGGACTCTCGGTGTAGCCCGCCATAGGGGCTAAAATAATAAATGGTTGTTTTTGGGCTTTCCACGGATTCATTTTTGTGATATAATTTATAAAAGGTGGATTTCAAAAGACTAAAAATTTGTCTTTGGAGGCAACCTTAAAAAGATTAAAATAAAAATAACATGGATAGCAAGGAAAACGTACCCACTTCAACAACAGAATCGAAGGATTCCGTATCCGATAAAGCGGTAAAGCCTGTGGCAGAAGCAGCGACGGACTTAAAAAAAGAAGCAACGGATAAAGCGGCATCCGCAACAGCGGAAACAAAAGAGGCTCTCGCGGCTAAAACAGAAGCGGTTAAGGCTTCCTCTGGCGCGCAAAAACTTGAATCCGTACGAGCCTTCTTTACCAAAGAAAAAAAAGAGTTTGAAGCCCTGAATGTAACACGACAGTCCTTTTTTATTTTAGCAGCAACTTTACTACTATCAATTTTAATCTTTCCTTATGGGATGCTTATTATTGTTCTTGTGTTGGGAGTTCTATTTATATTTATTGGTGCAATAGGAAAGCGAATGCTTGATAAAGTTATTAAGTACGAAAGAAAAATATTTATAGGTGTTTTAATTGCCATATTCTTTGCCTTAATTGTAGAATTATATCTAGTGATGAATCCACCAGAATGTGACAAAACTGATAAAACTTGCAAACAAGCGCAAACAGAATTATTCGATCCGTTCGAAGAGAATAATCGCTTTGCCTAGCCTGTTTTTATCACCAAGCATGGTCTTCATTTTAGGGGCTGATTCAGGAAGAATGACCTCCGCCATTTGAGCCAATACCACTAGTTTATTGAGGAGTTGCCCAAATATATCCGTGGCTTTTTCGAGGTCTGTTTTAGCGAGTTTCCATACCTCGGTATCATTTAATAGCTGATTAGCCGAGTCAACGACCGTAAAGAAGTGATCAATAGAGGCCTTTAGTTTCTTTTGTTCGAGGAGATTATTAAATTTTTCAAGATCTTTTTTAATATCGACTTCATTCGTCGTAACCGTTACTTTTTCCCTGTCCAAAAACTTATGAACGAGAATAATAACCCGATTAAATAAATTCCCAACCCCTCCAGCGAGTTTCGTTCGATAAAATTCTTCAAAGTTTCGTACCGAAAAATCACCATCATTTCCAAACTCAAAACTTGAAAGAAGCCCGGTCCTTAGTGCATCGTTTCCAAACTTGTCCGATAGATCAAGTGGATCAACGACATTGCCAAGGCTTTTGGACATCTTTGTTCCGTCAATCGTGAAGTAACCATGGGCAAATACTTCTTTGGGAAGTGAAATCTTAGCGGACAGGAGCATCGCCGGCCAGATAACATTGTGAAATTTAGTAATATCTTTCCCCACAATATGCGTACAGTTTTTCCAAAAATCAGAAGTTTCGCCCTCAGGACAACCGGAAATATAATTAATCAGCGCCTCCACCCAAACATAAATGGTGTGGGATTTATCAAAGGGGAACTTAATACCGATTTCCGCTGATTCTCTCGAAATAGAAATATCTTCTAATCCTGATTTTATAAAGCTTAAAACCTCATTTTTTCGTTTTTCTGGTTGCAAGAAATTTGGGTTTTTGGCGTATAAATCGAGTAATAAATCTTGGTATTTAGACAGACGAAAAAAGTAGTTTTTTTCTTTCAGCTCATCGGGTTTTTTCAGATGATCAGGACATTCTCCTTTTTCGTTTAGCTCGTCTTCTTTGAGAAAAGTTTCACAACCAGTACAGTATTTTCCCACATATTCGCCTAGGTAAATATCACCGGCATTATAGATTTTTTGTAAAACTTCGTGCACTTTTTGGTGGTGCCTGTCCTCCGTTGTTCGGATGAAATCATCAAAATCAATGCCGCATTTTTCCCAGGTAGTTTGCCAATTTTTGGCCATTTTATCGAGATAAGGCCCGACGGCTTCGTTGGCTTTTTTGGCGGCATCGACCGTTTTTTGAGAATTCTCATCGGTTCCTGTCAGAAAAAAAACATTTTCACGACCGAGTTTTTTTCGCCAATATCGGACGAGGGTGTCGGTAGCGAGGATGTTGTAAGCGTGGCCGATATGTGGAATATCATTCACATAAAATATCGGCGTGGTGAAATAGGCTTTAGGCATGTGGGAAGAAGTAATTTGAGTAGAGTTTAGCTAAAAAAATATTTTTTTGTAACAAATTACTTTTTTTTTCGTTATTATTAGTGAGGATACTATCTTTTTTTAAAAAAATATGAGTTTTTCAGATATAGAACAAAAGTTGCGTGTATTTTTCCAGAAAACCCAGAAAAAAATATCGCAACATGCTCGACAAAAAATAAAACATCAATCAGTAAGCTATTTCTTGGAATTAAAACAACAAAGAAGGCGGTCGTTGATAAATC
>JALWQU010000048.1 GCA_026982915.1 Candidatus Altimarinota bacterium
ATAAACCACTCCCCTTTCAAGCGGGACAATTCGTATCACTTCAGTTTACAGAAAAAGCTTGGCGCGCCTATTCCATCGCCTCTACCGAAAAAGAACCACTCATTGAACTCGTTATTCGTATTATCCCAGAAGGCGTTGGCTCTATGATCCTGGATAAGGCAAAGGTTGGTGATACCTTTAATTTTAAAGGCCCTTTTGGACATTTCGTGCTTTCTGAAAATTCGCAGGCTAACTTAATATTTTTAGGGACAGGAACGGGCATTGCGCCACTTCGAGCGATGATTATTGAAGAAAGTCGAAAAGAATCCCCTCGCCCAATGACCTGTCTCTACGGTGGACGCAATCCTGATGATATTGCCTATCTGGAGGAGATGGAAAACTGGGCGGATAATTTAAACATAAAACTAGGATTTTCGCGAACCACTGATTTTGGATCTTATCAAAAACATGCCCAAAATTGTCGCATTACGGCCTTCCTAGAAGCGCCTAAGGCGTTTGATAAAAATAGTGAATTTTATATCTGTGGTAACGGTAATATGGTGAAATCAGTATTAGAAGTTTTAGCCAAGAAAGGCGTCGAAAAAGAACG
Organism: Candidatus Altimarinota bacterium; assembly: GCA_026982915.1. Lineage (GTDB taxonomy): Bacteria > Patescibacteriota > Gracilibacteria > UBA4473 > UBA4473 > JALWQU01. The sequence goes on from JALWQU010000048.1 coordinate 590, forward strand.
AATCTTTATGGAACGGTTTAATTAGATATTTTAATGAAAAGGTAAGGGTACTAAATAATCATAATTACAATGAATATAACTAGAAAACTACCAGACGATATCGTTTCTAAAACAAGTAAATATTTCAAAATAGGTAAAATCATCAAAGACAATTCAGGTCTACCCTACCTTTTTATAAAAGATTTATCATTGGGTTTATACGAATTCGAAAAAAAAGAAGTAACAGCCTATGAATTTGGATAAAATGAGAATTTTTATCGGAATCTAAAAAGATAATGGTGACAGTCCACAGAGACGCTCTCAAAGAACGAATACCTGTTTCCCCCAAATTAAAATGGAAGGCTTTTTCTTATTTCAACATATGAGCCATTCCCTTTGCCATCATTAAATGGTGGGGTTGATGGTTTGAGCTTACCGACATTATACCAATAAATCCAAGTCCTCGAATTTTATCTACTTCTTTTTCAATATCAGAAGTAACCGTTAGAATTACGCCTTTATCAATAATTTCTACTTTTGTTTTCCACTGCTTAAAAGAACTCAAGGTCATGGCATTATGAGTTGGCACCATTCGTTTGATTGAATCAATGCTTCGTCCTTCCCCCGTAACGATCATTTTTAGCCCGTTTGGAATTATTTCTCTTTTCACGGTTGTATGCATCGTAACTTCATCCATATCAATAAGATGCGCCTGTAAAGCGTCAATATCTACAGAATCCCAATCTGTATTTGGATCAGCTTCCAAAATACTAATAATTTCTTGTATCGTCCCAAAAGCCTCCTGCCCTGGCATAGTAGGATTATTTTTTGAAGTTCCTTTTGTTATACTATTCATCTGATTATGATGATCTTCTGCATGAAAATCAATAGCTGATCCATGATGTATGGTAAAAAGCAATCCTACGCCAACAAGAAGGATAAGTATCAAAAGAATTGTATTAAGATATTTTTTTAAGTTCTTCATGGTTTTTAATGTTTTAAGAGATACTATAAAGTGAGATATAATTCATCATCATATCATTTAAATGGTGGAGCCTATCGGAATCGAACCGATTACCTCAACGCTGCCAGCGTCGCGCTCTAGCCAAGTGAGCTAAGGCCCCAACCGAACACATCCTACCCATGATTTTAACCATGGCAAATTTTCTCTAAAAAAGCTTTTTTAAATGCCTTAAAACAGTATAATAAAAGTATAAATACGGTAAAAAATGCGCCAAAAATGTCTCTCAAAGTAGTCCATTCCACAATAACTCCAGAAACCGCTTCATGGAAAGACCTTGAAAAAGAAGGCCCTATCATCGCGGATACGGGGAATTCTCAATTATACGGAACCGGTAACTGGGTTCCTAAAAAACTCGATTTTTACGAAGAAAACTGTATCAATTGTAGTCTTTGTTGGGCGGTATGTCCTGATGACGCTATTGTTTTTGATAAGGACGGGAATATGGTTGGGATTGATACCGAGCACTGCAAGGACTGCGGAATGTGTGTTGAAATTTGCCCGGCCAATAAAAATCCTGATACCGAAAAACACGCCTTAGTTTTTGAAGACGATTATCGTGATGACTTTTAATTTTTAGTACTCAAATATGCCCAAAATAACCAAACGAACCGAAAAAACTCTTGATGGAAATCACGCAGCCGCCGAAGCCCTTCGTCAAATACACCCTGATGTTTTTGGGTTTTATCCGATCACCCCGACCAGCTATATCGGAGAAAAATTTGCCAAATATGTGGCCGACGGAGAAGTCGATACCGAATATGTCTGTGCCGAATCAGAACACGCCGCTATGTCTATTTGTGTAGGGGCTAGCGCGGCTGGATCTCGAGCCGTAACCGCTACCGCTAGTCAGGGATTAATCCTCATGAGTGAGGTCCTTTACAATGCCTCTGGCATGCGATTGCCTATTGTCTTGATCAATGGGAATCGATCACTAGGTGCCCCTCTCTCGATCCATTGTGATCACGGAGATGCTATGGGCGTTCGTGATACTGGCTGGATTCAGCTCATGGCGGAGAATGCCCAAGAAGCCTATGATTTTTTACTTTGTGCGCCACGAATTGCGGAGGACAAAGAAGTACGAACGCCTATTATGGTCTGTATGGATTGTTTTCAGACAACACACACCCTTATGAATATGGTCATCGAGTCAGATAAAGAGGTGCAAAAATTTGTTGGAGAACCTATTGTGGTCAATCCCCTACTCGATATTGATAATCCCGTCAGTTATGGAAATTTTGATAAGCCAAATTTTTATATGGAGCATCGACGGTCTCAATTGGAAGGTCTTCTGAACGCCGAATCAAAAACCACTGAAGTTTTTGCGGATCTGGCGAAAACCTTTGGACGAGGATCCGCTTCACTCCTAGATGAATACCGAACCGATGAGGCTGAGCTAGTCGTCATCGTAATGTGTTCGACGGCTGGGACCCTTCGAAAATCTATTGATAAGCTTCGTGAAAAAGGTCAAAAAGTTGGGATGGTACGGCTAAAAATGTTTCGCCCTTTTCCTACAAAAACTCTTCGGAAGGTATTATCAGCCTTCCCAAAACTGCTTATTCTTGATCGGATGAGTCCTGCTGGAGCTACTTTTGGAGCACTTGGGTCAGAGATTTCAGCGTTATTTTATCATGATGATACGCCACACCCAAAAATCCGAAACGCGATTTATGGACTTGGCTCACGAGAAACACACTTCGAGGATTTTGTAAAAATTATTGAAGATTTTGATCAACTGCCTATTGAGCCAAAATGGATTAACCTTCGAGAAGATTAAGAAATCTGCATGAAAAAACCACGATACGAACTCTATTCAAAGATAGCCTTTGGCCTTGTTACCTATATTCCACTGATTTCAATACTAATATTAGTATTCTTATTCCTTCTATTTACTATAACGAAACATCCACCATCAATAACACTAGTAGAATCAATAATATCAACCGCATGGAAGATCCCTACTTCGTTAATAGTCCTCGCCGTTATGATTATTTGGTTCTTTTCGCCATTTCTTGGATGGTTTTTTGAAATTCCTGCCTTATTCCTGGCCATATACAGCTATAAAAATACACCCAAAAACGCAACTTTAAATATGGTTACGATTGTTTTTTCCCTTTTCCTTATGACACTACAAGCACTGATATTAATTTTCCCTAGGTCTTTTGGATACCCAGGCTTCAACTAAATTTATCAGGCTTTCCTTATGAAAAAAATCCTTGTTATCTCTAATTATGTGCCGAAAGAAGGATTTAATTATCCGGGTGGTCTTTGTCCTCTTACGCATAGACGAAAGGCCCATGAAGCCCTTTTTTCGATGCAACGGTTTTTTGATGAAAAAATATTCTGGAAAATTATAAAGGTTGAAAAATACGATTATTTCAAGCTCAAAAGTCTTTGTTTCGATACACAATATGATGCTATTTTTTGCTCTGGATCTCCGTATAATACCGATGATAATTATTTTTGGATCAAGAATCTAAAAAAAGTACTAACCGATTTTCACGAATCTGAAATCAAAACCCCGCTCCTCGGTCTTTGTTTTGGGGCACAAATCTTGGCCGAGGTATTTGGTGGTACCGTTTCCAAGGCTGATGATTTTTTTACCGGTGAAACATCCCTAACCCTGACCACGGAATCCTACGCTGAAACAATTATAGAAACCCGAACTTTTCATGAAAATTATATAAAAGAGATGCCCCCAAAAGCTAAACTCATCGGTCATGGACCACAAAAAATGCCTTATCTTATACAATTTGATACCCATATTTGGGGTATCCAATCACATCCAGAATTTATTCTTTCGGAAAAGAAATCCAATAAGGCTTCTAATAACTTTTGGCGATCTTTTTTTCAAAAACACTTTTTTTAGAACCTCCCTAAATTTACAAAATTCCTGTAAATTGCTATTTCATCCCTATTGATCTAAAATTCTTCACGATGAAAAAATTCCCCCAACGGTATATCGATCGGATAAAACAAATGATTCCTGAATCTGAATGGGATTTATTTTTTGATAAAGTGACCGAACCGCTTCCAAAAGCCATTCGTTTAAAAAATGATGAAGATCTCAGGTATCTCAACGAAAATGGATGGACCCTTACACCAACCGCTATAAAAGAAGGGTTTTTTATTGACCGAGAAGATCGTGGACAAAGGGCTTTAGGCAAGACACTCCCCCACTTTACCGGTCAAGTCTATGTGCAGAGCCTCAGCTCCATGTTACCCGTAAAAGTGCTCAATCCACAACCCGATGAAAAAATACTCGACCTCTGTGCCGCTCCTGGGTCAAAAACCTCCTTTATCGCACAAAAAATGGGCAATAGCGGAACTATTATTGCCAACGAAGTTTCAGGCTCTCGTAGCAAAAAACTCGTGGCAAACCTGAAAAGAATGGGGGTTTTAAACACCGTTGTAACCCAAACTGATGGGGTCGCTATATCGGCTTTCCTCGGTCAAGAATTCGATAAAGTACTTTTGGACGCCCCCTGTTCGAGTGAAGGATTTGGACGACGAGACGCCAAGTTTTTTGAGAAGATGTGGTCCGAAAAAAAGATTTTCACCGCGGCTAAACTCCAAAAGAAACTCATTAAATCCGCGTTTGAAATGTTAGGACTTGACGGCGTTATGGTTTATTCGACCTGTACGAGCGCCCCAGAAGAGAATGAATTTGTGGTTCAGCATCTACTCGAAACCTATCCGCATGAAGCCGAACTTCTTACTTTTGAACTTCCATCAGGGATTCCTGCCAGAAAAGGGTTGTCGGAATTCGAAGGCACGCCTATTGATCCCCAAATTGCCGAAAAGGTTTATCGAATCTACCCCCATTTACAAAACCAACAATGGAACTCTGAATCCTTTTTCGTCGCCCTAATCGCCAAAAAAAGGTCTATACAAAAACCACCACCAAAGAAACCGGTTATCCGTGAACCAATTGAGATTTACAAAAAAAACAAGCAAGCCGAAATAATTACCCGTTTGGCTAAAACTTTCGGTATCCCAAAAGACACGCTCAAACATCTTCCTAGCGGACAAAAGGTGGTTCTTGTTGAGAAAAATAATGATCTTTTCGTCACCACTCGATCAGCGGCCGCTTTTTGCCAAAAAAATCTTTTCCGAAGAATTGGTCTAAAAATACTCGATAAAGATCGGAATATTACCAATCAGTTCGCGATGAGTTATGGGCAATTTGCTACCAAAAATTATTATGAGTGTAGTGAACGAGAAAAAAACAAATGGCTTAGCGGGTTTGATCTCCATCTTAAAACGCCTATTGCGGTCGATGGCACTCCCATAATTGTCCGATTCCAGACCTTTGTGATTGGGTACGGAAAAGTACAAAAAAACGGGACAAAATTAAAAAATAAACTCGATCGAGATATTGTTATGGCTAATTATTAAATTTGTAAATTCACCGAAATCAGATCTTTTTAAAATTTCGCACCGAATCGGCTATCACTTCCGAAACTCCTTTTTCTAGCGCGTAAGGCAGAATAGCTTCTTCTGTTGGATGGGGTAAGAAATCCGCTAGCGCTTCCGCTGCTACGAGTTTTAATTCATCGGTTATCTGCGTAATCCCTGCGTCTAGTAGTCCTCGAAAAAATCCAGGAAAAATAAGTACATTATTGATCTGATTTGGATAATCGGATCGACCTGTCGCGATGATTTTGGCTCCACCACGACGAGCTTCTTCTGGTATGATCTCTGAATCAGGGTTCGACATCGCAAAAATAATCGGATCAGTGTTCATCGAACGCACCATTTCGGCGGTTACAATATTCGGCTTTGAAACCCCAATAAAAACATCCGCTCCGATCAAGGCTTTCGCTATATCCCCCGAACCATCAACACAAAAAAAGCGTTTAGACGCAACTAGATTTTCTCGGTCACAGGTAATAATCCCTCGTGAATCACACATCGTTATATCTTGCACGCCCCAATATTTAAGAAGCTTACCGATAGCGATCCCCGCGGCTCCGCCCCCCACAATCACTATCTTCGCTGTTTCTTTTTTTCGGTTTGTAAGACGCAAGGCGTTCTTTAGGGCTGCCAGTACGACCATAGCCGTACCGTGTTGGTCATCATGAAAAACCGGAATATCCAGTAAATCGGTTAACCGTTTTTCTATTTCAAAACACCGTGGTGCGGAAATATCTTCCAGATTAATACCACCGAATCCAGGCGCAATATTTTTGATCGTTTCAATGATAGCTTCGGTGTCTTGTGTATCGAGGACAATCGGATACGCGTCAATATCCCCAAAGGATTTAAAAAGCATTGATTTCCCTTCCATAACCGGCATTGCGGCCTCTGGTCCAATATTTCCTAACCCCAAAACAGCTGATCCATCAGAAATAACCGCTACCGAATTTTTTTTAATCGTTAGGGTTTTGGCTTGTGATTTATCCTGACTGATAACACGACAAGGTTCCGCAATCCCCGGTGTATAGTAAACACTCAGATCTTCTCTCGTTTCTAATACTTTTTTCAGTCCTGTGAAAATTTGCCCCCCTGTATTGGCTCGACTGGAAACGGATTTTTTACCATAATTCATTGACTCAGAATATACAAAGTTAGTGTGATTTATACAAAACTTTCCACGGAAATATCACCACGGCTTTCCAGATACGCCCTATTCTTGATGGTTGCCGATATAAACGGAATAACCATTCTAGACCTCCTTGTTGCATCCATTTTGGGGCTCGAGGCGTAGCGCCTGAATAAAAATCAAAGGTTCCCCCGATGCCCATAGCGATCCTCGCGGTTGGTATTTTGACAAGGTTTTCGGCGATCCATAGCTCTTGTTTTGGGCATCCGTACGCAACAAAAATAATTTGTGCCCGTGATTTATCAATGGTTTCAATAAGGTCTTCGCTATTTGGCGCCGCTTCGGAAACACCGACAATTTTTATTTTCGGATACTTTTTAAGAAGGTTCTCTTTTGTTTTTTGGGCGACGCCCTGACGCCCACCGAGTAAAAATATTCTCAATCCATACGGTACCGATT
>JALWQU010000049.1 GCA_026982915.1 Candidatus Altimarinota bacterium
TATTGTAAAAATATCTTCTAGAAGTGAATAAGGAACTTTTCCTACTAGTTTAAAAACTGGTAGGAATTTTTTTTAATGAAGATACGGATTATTAAAAATACTAAAATTTATCGGTTTTTCTATACTCCTAAATTTAGAATTATATTTTTGTGATTTGAAATAGATGAAAAGAGAGGTGGTATTAATTTCTTATTAAAAAATATTGACGAGGCGATTAATACACTTTAGAGTAAATATGGTTCTTTTAGGGTTCGGTACGTTATATTTTATTTTTGGGCGTTATTGAATCCTGTTTTTTTAATAATAGTAGGAGATAATTATGGGTGGAAGTCTTGGCGAAGAAATTAGAAGAAGAAATATAGCAAAAATAGAGCTTGAAAAAGAGACGCAAAAAATGAGAGAAGATAATGCAATTTTAGAAAAGAAAAAATTAAGAAAGAAACAGGGAATTATTGCTGTTGTTTTATTTTTTTGGGCTGTAGGTTTGGCCATCTTTTTTTTAATAAAATATAATATATAGATCCTCGTGCCATAAAAGTATTTTGAGGAAATAACTTTTGTGACTGAATAGAAGAGGAACTTTTCCTACTAGTTTAAAAACTGGTAGGAACTTTTTTATGCTACCCAAGCGCGGCTTTGAGCTGGGCAATTTTATCGGCGTTTTCGGCTTCTTCGGTGGATTCTTCCGCCTTGAGTTTTTCCGATTCGTGTTGCTTGAATTTTTTAGTAAAATTATTTGCTAGTCCCAACATGTAGTCCTTAGCTTCTTTAGCAACACGGTTAAGAAAACTTGTTTTAGGTGTTTTTTCTCGTTCGAGTTCCGCTTTTATGGACGCATATTGTTGCCGTAGTTCACTGGTACGCCGACCTTCTTGGTGGAGAAATCGGTTCATGGTGTCGTCGATGAATTTTATCGATTTTTCATCAAGTGTTTCTGTTTCGAGGAGATGACCAACGAAATCTTTTCGAATCGTCACGGGAATCGCTTCTATCTGGGCAAACCAGAGAATGAAGGATTCTAGACCTTGTGGCAAAACGGTATTGGTTGTATTTTGTGTCATGATTATCCGATTAACATATTAGTGACAATGGCTGTTTCTGGAGCCGATCCGACGGTGCCATCCGTACCGCCTTTGGTGTAAACCATCGCGTTTTTCCAGGGTTCGTATTGCTCGCCCTTTTTCGTAACAGCGGGACCAATAATATTGATGAAGTGATTATTACCTTCAAGCCGAATACCACCATCTTTTTTGACGCTTATTTTAAACATCTCCTCTTTACTACCAGACAGATCTTTTGGGAAATCTAAGTGATCGACGGCTCCAACTCGTTTGAAATTTATTTTCACACTCGTTCCAAGGGGCATGTTTTTCAGTAGTTCATACTGGTCGTTCTGAGTCATTCGTTCCAGGAAATCATTTTCAATACTTTCCCCAAACTCTTTTGTCATTTGTTTTTGTATTCGTATTGAGAGTGATTCTCGTGTAAATTTAGTCGATTCTTTGGACTTGTACGAATTGCCTAGATTAACCTTGAAGAATGTTCCCAATGACCGTAATTCCGACGGAAAAGTAAGTACGGGTTCATCCTTGTTGGCCTGTTGGTACTGCTGATTAAGTCTTGACAGCTGGCGATTAAGGACTGAGGCTTTGGCTTTTATTTCTTGATGTTTATCGCTCCCTTCTATTAGGGTTGCAAGTGATGCTTCTTTTTCTTCAATTTCGTTTTCAATACCTTCTAGTTTGCCGTGTTCCGTTTTCCATGCTTTGTGTTCTTTTTGTTTTTGTTCGTATTGCGTCAGAAAATCGTTTAGGACTTTTTGTGCCTTATTGA
>JALWQU010000050.1 GCA_026982915.1 Candidatus Altimarinota bacterium
GTACATCGTAACGGGGCTGTATCAAAAGTCTTGTAAAATTCCCCAAAATTTCTTATATTGGTTCAAGCAATAGAACAGATAAACTGGTAATCAGCTAATGAAAAAGTACAAAGATTGTCCGCAACATCAATATCAACTTTTACCACCCAGCTTGGAAGAGTTGATAGATTCCAAGCATTTAGTGAGGGTGGTTGATGAGTTTGTCACCACGCTATCGGCAAAGATTTGGGATCAGGCCTTTACCGGTGGTGGTGCGCCTTCATATCATCCACAGATGATGCTAAAAATAATTCTCTATGCCTATAGCAGCCAAATTTACTCCTGTCGTCAAATCGCTAAAGCCGTTCGTCAGGACGTGACTTTTATGTGGTTAGCTGGCATGCAACGGCCAAATTTCAACACGATCAATCGTTTTCGCAGCGACTACTTTCGCCCTATTTTAGAATCTGTTTTCACGGAGCTGCTTGATTTTTTAGAGGATAAAGGTTATATTTCCTTCACTGATTTTTTTGTTGATGGCACCAAGTTCCAAGCGGATGCTGGTCGCTATACCTATGTGTGGAAAAAGAATACCCATCGTTATAAAGCGGCTGTCCGGAAACGAGTAAAACAATTATTCGATGACATTGACGCGCTCAATGTCGCCGAAGATGAAAAATACGGCGATGCGGATTTACCCGAACGCGGCGAGCATAGTGACATCAGTGCTCAAGAGATACAGGATACAGCGCATCGGTTAAGCGATGAACTGACGGAAATCACAGACAAAAAGAATCGCCGGGCACTGAAAAGTAAAGTTAACAAACTCAACAAAGAGGCAGAAAAGCTCGCCAGCTATGAGCACCAGGAACAGATTTTAGGACAGCGGAATTCCTATTCCAAAACCGACCCCGATGCGACATTTATGCGTTTGAAAGATGAACGGTTGCGCCCAGCCTACAACGCTCAAATCAGTACCGAAAACCAGTTTATCACCAATTATTCCATAAGCCAAAATGCATCCGATTCCACGGCTTTTGTCGCTCACTTCGAGAAAATAGTACGACGTGGTGAAAAATATCTGCCGCAAAATTATATGGGCGATGCGGCTTATGGCACGGAAGAAAATTACACCCAATTGGAAAAGAACGAAGTCACTAACTACTTAAAATACAATACGTTTCACCTTGAACAGAACAAGAACAGAAAGATACCTCCTTTTCATCGGGATAATTTTACTTATGATGAATCCGACGATAGTTTTCAGTGTCCGGCTGGCAAACGCCTTTTATATCAAGAAACGATTGAGCGCGAAACAAAAACAGGTTTCAAACAATCTATCCGCATTTATGAATGCGAGGACTGTGCCGGCTGTCCTCACAAAACCTTGTGTACCAAGGGGGTTGGCAATCGAACAATCCATTACAATCCCACGCTTGAGCGCTACCGGGCACAAGCGCGGAAGAATCTTAATTCGGACGATGGTATGGCGCTTCGCAAACGCCGCGGTGTCGAAGTGGAGACGCCTTTTGGCGACTTCAAACGCAATCGATTGTTCAAACGATTCTACCTGCGCGGACTGGAAAAGGTAGAACATGAGTTTGGTTTGCATTGTATTGCCCATAATCTTCGAAAAATCACCTTAATACGGATGAAAAACGCGGCCTAATGGTCCGATTCATCTTTTCTTTATAGAAAATTATTCCAAAGAACATAAAATATCAAAAAATAAGAGACAACCACCCCTAGAAAAAATTTTTTGGACATTTTGGGGGACTTTTGATACAGCCCCCCTGCAAAATTCTTTAGTCAA
>JALWQU010000051.1:0-636 GCA_026982915.1 Candidatus Altimarinota bacterium
ATGTAGAAAAGCATCTCGTTTAAAGTAGTATAAAAAAACGGTAATGAGTGTATAAATGACCATGAAAGATGATTACTATGGGAATTCATATTTCAAAAAAAATAACGAGTTTAGAAGGAAGTCTGACAGCCCAGTTTTTTGCAAAAGCGAAAAAATTAGAAAAACAAGGAAAATCCATTATTCATCTAGAAATTGGACAACCTGATTTTTTACCACCGAAAGACGTTCTTAAGGCTACTCAAGAGGCAATTCAGAAAGGTTATACCGCATACACCATTTCTAATGGAATTCCGGAGTTACGAGAAGCCATAAAAGACCATTTAACTCAAACGCGATCACTGGCTATCGACCACGATAAAAATGTGATTATAACTAGTGGTGCCAAACAAGCTATTTTTGGGGCGCTGTTGAGTATCATCGAACCTCACGATAAAGTACTCATTCCTGACCCGGGCTGGGTCTCTTATGCTGATATTATACGGACGGTCGATGGCGTACCTGAATATTATTCACATTTGTCTAATTTTCACCTTGATCAAGAAGCGCTTTTAGAGAAAATCCGAGAAAAACCGCGAGCAATCATAATTAATTCTCCCTCGAACCCGACTGGCGCAATTTATACCCCCGAAGAACTCA
>JALWQU010000051.1:646-1786 GCA_026982915.1 Candidatus Altimarinota bacterium
CTCAAATTCTTGCGTGATCTAGCACTTGATCATAATATAGCTGTGATTTCTGATGAAATCTACTCTGATTACATTTATGACAATTTTAAGCATACTTCTGTGTTAGATTTAGATAACTGGGAAGACTTTGGTGTGTTGATTCATGGTTTTTCTAAATCTTTTTCGATGACCGGTTATCGTCTTGGATATGTAGTCGCAAATGAAAACGTTATTACTGGAATAAAAAAAGTTATTCAAAATACGACTTCTTGTCCCACTTCATTTGCCCAATATGGCGCCTTAGCAGCGTTAAAACATTATAAAAAGGCGCTTTCATATATTGCTGGTATGTTTCCACAGCGACGCCAATATACACTTGATCGAATTAAAAAACTGCGTTCGTTTACTGCGTTCCCACCTGAAGGCGCATTTTATGTGTTTGTAAAGCATACGTATGAGATGTCTTCGGTAGAATTAGCAGAACTCATTCTTAAAGAGGTAGGGGTAGCGGTTATGCCAGGCTCAGCTTTTGGCCCCAGCGGTGAAAAATACCTCAGAATTGCATATTCTCGGTCATTGCATGAACTTGAAGAGGCGTTTGATCGTTTAGAAATGTTTGAAGAGAAATACAATAAAAAATAAAGGTGATGTTAATTGAATGCTCCCCAAACAAATACTACAGAAAAAACTGACGCCAAACTCGCATATTTTGCTATTTTAATGTTTGGTTTGATCAGTTTTTCTGGTGATCTTATTTATGAAAGTGCACGTGGCGTCATTCCTTCTTATTTAGAATTTTTAGGTGCTACAGCCTTTATTATTGGGCTGTCATTAGGTTTGGGGGAGTTTTTGGGTTATTTTTTCCGTCTTATTAGCGGATATTTGGCTGATACCACACGTGCGTATTGGTTTTTTGTTATTGTGGGCTATGGAGTCTTGATTGTAATCCCATTGTTGAGTTTGACACGGATTTGGCAGCTGGCAATTTTATTTGTAATAATAGAACGCCTTGGGAAGGGCTTACGTACGCCATCACGAGACACCCTCCTTTCTGTCAGTACAAAAGGACAAGGTGCTGGAAAAGCAGCTTCGACGTTCTGATGTGGACCTGAGTTGGCCGTCGATCAAGGAGTTGGTTCGCTCCGAGGTGGCTGCCGGTCG
>JALWQU010000052.1 GCA_026982915.1 Candidatus Altimarinota bacterium
GCATTTTTTTGCTTTACGCGCTGTAAAAAGTTTTGAAGTCCCTCACCGGATAAGTGTGAAACGTTTTCCATAGCCGTGCTAAGCGCTTGTTGTCGTTGTAATACCTGATTCGTAGCGTCTATTTGTTCGTGAAAACGGTTTTCTCTTGCTTCACGAGCCTGGGTTATCTGATCAAACTGATAAACGATAGCTTCTATTTGGGCAAGATGTGAGGACTCTTTGTCTGTCATTGTTCGTCCATTTCTTGTTTTAATAGCCTTGAAATAGGCCGAAAACCCTCTCAGTATTGCCGTGATTTCAGCGGGATTTTTTTGTAAAAAATCATCCATATTTTCTAACCCGTAGTCAGTGGCAAACTCTTTCCATAATTCAGTTTTTGATATAATACCAAAAGCTTTGAATTTTTTAGGAAGATCTTGTAGCGCGTCTTGCTGATAAAGACTGATGCTTGCTACAAAATCAAGTGATTTTACGCCGGATAGTAATGACACTCTTTCTCCCAAAAGGCGCATGACTTCACCAAGTTTAGCCTCCTGGATGTTATTAATATTTGAATACCCAAGAATCTTCGCAACAGAGTCTTGATCTATAGGTTCATTGTCCTTGATTGTTTTGGTTACATAGGAAATTAAGTTACCCGATTTTGATCCTATGGTCGTTTTAAGCGCTTCGAAATTATTATTTAGTTGATTGCTCTGATATTCATTATTTAGTTCCAGATTTTTATTAAGTGACTTGATGAATATGGCCCATTTTTGTGGTCCTTCTTTCGGATCAAGTATTTTTACAATTTTTTGATTGGCTCTTTCTAGTAGATCATTGATATGGGTTGTTTTCTCGGCTAGAAAACTAGGATTATTAATAGCATCAGCTAGATTAATTTTATCGAGTGACTCTTTTAGTCTTGTTAGCTCATCGGTCACGGCGCTATTGTCAAAATTATCAATATTACTATTGATAGTGGCCTTATAGAGCTGTATTTGTTGTCGAATCGTATCAACAGCCTGTTCTGTCGCAAAGGATAGTGGTTTTGTATAGTCCGATAATCCATGACTTTGCAGACGATCTTTTTGCGAGGGAGTGATGTCTTTTAGAACGCTTACCTCTTCGCCGGAATGTATTGTTAGATATTTAGGACTCTCATTAGAACCTATAGGATCAAAAATACGATACCCATTGGGGGTTCTGATAGCCGTTTTGGGGCCTTTCTTGATATACAGAACCTCACTCCCAAAGTAGTCTCTTAATGAAGATTGATCGTTTAGGGCATTATTCTCATAAAAGTTAAATTTATAGGTATTTTCGTTTATTTTATCGGTAAAAAGAGAAAGGGCTTCTTTGGAATTGTTATGAATGAAATGCAATAACTGAGGGAAATTTTCGTCTTCAAAGTAACGAAGCGAATCGGCGATATCATCCATACTTTTAATATCGGAAACATTGGTAACGCCCTCTACGCCTAACTTTCTTTTCAGCTTTTGTATATAGTAAGTTACACTTGATGAGGCTGTATTTTCTCCATGAGTATCATTTTGAGCCTCTATTTTTACAATTTTATCGAAAAGAGCCTTGAAACCTTTAAGCTCTCTACTGGTTTCATTCTTTACCGCGTTTGAGGCTATTTCACTATCAGAAATGTGACTTTCAGGAGATGAGGAGTTATTTTTAGGGAATGACATAGGATCTTTGAATTATCTTGTTATTATACCATAAATAATCATTAAGGACTAGATTGTTTTTTATTTATTTTTATCTACCGTGTGGCGTATGAAATACGGTATTATTATTCACTACGATGAAATTGGATTAAAGGGGCATAACCGAGATTTTTTTGAACAAACCTTGGTGGACAATATAAGCGAAAAAATACGCGTAAAATCACTCAAGGGGCGAGTAAAAAAACTCTTTGGAAGAATTTGGATTGATCTGGATGATTTTGCTTGCGGCCATGAACGAGAAGCGTGGAAGAGCTTATGCGAAACCACCTTTGGGATTGCTTATTTTGGGTTTTCGGTTGAAGTTCCTTCGGTAGAAGCGTCTTTCATTGAAGCGATTAAGTATCTTGCAACCTCAATTGAATTTGAAACCTTTCGGATTACCACGACCCGTACAGAAAAGAATTTCCCGCTTAATTCAATGGAAATAAATCAAATTTTAGGCGGTACAGTGTTACGAAATTTTGAGGGGAAAAAAGTAAAACTAAAAAATCCTGATGCGGAGTTTTTTCTGGAGATTGTCGGGAAAAAGGCCTTTGGATATGTCAACAAAATAGCGGGTCCAGGAGGACTTCCGGTGGGAACTGCCGGAAAGGCTTTGGTTTTGATTTCAGGAGGGATTGACTCGCCTGTAGCGGTTTATTATATGCAAAAACGAGGCTTGAAGGTTGAGTTTATTCATTTTCATAGTTATCCACAAACATCCCAACAATCGGTGGAAAAGGTACGAATGCTCACGAAAAAATTAACGAAGTTTGATCCGTTTTTAAAACTGCATATGTGTCCATTTTTAGAGATTCAAAAAGTTATACTAAAGACCGTCCCCGATAAATTTAGGATTATCTTTTATCGGCGATTTATGCTTCGTATTGCGGAAAAATTGGCCTATAAAATAAAAGCGAAAGGCCTGATAACCGGGGAAAGCTTGAGCCAAGTGGCGTCGCAAACGATTGAGAATATGACGGTGATCCAGCAATCGGTTGGGATTATGCCGATTCTAAGACCGTTAATTGGGTTTGATAAACGGGAGATTATTGAGGTGGCAAAGCGAATTGATACTTTCCAAATATCGATTAAACCACACGATGATTGTTGTACGGTTTTTATGCCTCAAAACCCCGAAACAAAAGGAAAAATAGAAGAAGTGTTGGACATAGAATCAAAATTCTCAGTCACCGATCTTGTGGCACAGGGGATCGAAAATTTGAGCCTCGAGAAAATTACTTCATAGATTTCAAAATAGACCGCATAGCGTCTCGAAAGATCACGGGTCCAGTAAATTCAAGATGTGAGCTTGTATTTTTGGGTGTTTTGATCACCAGGGTTTGTCCGTCATTGGTTACAGTTTCACGCTCAATCGCTCCTGCCTTTAACCGAAGCCAAAAATTAATATCCCCCTTGCCCAAAAAGGCATGATCGGCAAATCCAATTGCCGTAATAGCGCCAGGCTCTGGCCCAAAGTTTTGGTACCAAAAGGTATAAGGAATTTTGAAATCAAGGTTATAGTAATTACTCGTGTAGGTGAAAGCACGGCTATCGATGAGGTCTTTGAAGTCAGAGCTCTCGATTTCTATCAATTCTTTAGTTTTTTCGGTAGGCGATTCTTTATCATTCTCTATCGGCGTAGTTGTGTCGATTACAGGCGGTTCATCAGAGAATAAACCCGATAAAAAACCTTTTTCCGGTTCAGCTTCGGCTACTTCTATGGTAGCTTTAGCTTTCTCTTTAAGGGCTAATAACTCGGCTTTCTTTTGTTTTTCGGCCTCAACTTTTTTTCGTTCCTTTTCGGCGAGTGCTTTTTGTCGGTCAAGTTTAAACGCCTTAACCGCTTCAGTTCCTTCTACGAAACTATTTAGAAGTTTTGTGAAATCGCGTTTATAGTCTGCATGCTTGTTATCAGTGAAAACAAACTGATATTTTTGGTTATACTTATTAGAGAATAACACTATTTTTTCTTGTTGTCGTCCTAGATTATTGGTCGTTACGGTTTTAATCCCCGACATACTACGGATCAAAATATTAGGTTCTTTAGTTGTTGGGTCTTCTGATGAATAATCTTCAACGGAAAAAGTCAGAAACACCTGTCTTTTGGGGTCATTTTTATCCAGGAAATAAGCCGTGCCGTTGGGAGCCAAAGAAAATTCCCATGAAGCTGGATAGATAAATAATAGCTGTTTTGTTTCGAAAAGGTTATCGACCATTTCTTCGGCTTTATCTGTGGCTAAATCCATTACGCGGATAGCCTCAACCCAGAATATTTCTCGCATTTTTGATTCTCGCAAAAACCCATCTACCTCGACATCACGACCTTCAAAATCTTCTAAACGGATAATGTCCGAAGCGACATAGGCTTGTAGTTTTTCATCCTTCTCTAGTCGGTGTGTGGCCTTTGTAGCGATAGAAACAGAGAAAGGAAAAAGAGTCCCTCGCAAGGTTTCCATTTTCTCGGTGGGCAATTTCTCAAAGGGGTCTTCCTTTTCGGGCCAAACACAGGCGGATAAAAGTAGCAAAGCTACGGAGGCAACGGCGAATACTTTTTTATTAAAGACCATCATTTTTTTGACTATCTTTATCCCTTTAAGGAATAAAATCAACTATTTGTTGGGTAAATGAATTTTCTTTATTTCTTGCAATCTCTCAAGGAAAGTCTGATAAATTAATAAGTAGCACTTAAAAGAAAGTTAAAAACAGCCTAAGAAATTCGTCTTTTCGTAAAATTTCGACTCAAAATCCTTTCTGATAAAGGATTATCAAAAAAGATTTATTCGTTGAAATTTCATCAAAAATACTATAATTTCTTGATCGGCTGAATTTATCAGCCTTCCCTTAAATTATCGTTTCCCGAAAGAGTTATCTTGTAAATTTTTGAATTAAGACAGACCTGACCACCACCCTGATCAAAAGCTTCCTTTGTCTGATTTATAATCTGCATGGCTTCTTCTACGGTTGCGACACAAAAAATATTATCCAGATCAGAAGCACTCACAAACCCTCTTTCTAACGGTGTAGATTTGAGCCAGTCTTCCAGCTCATGCCACATGGTATCCATCAAAATAATCGGAATCGGACAAATATGTTTTACCTGCGTAAGCTGTAGGGTGTAAAAAAACTCGAGACAAGTGCCAATGCCACCAGCCGAAAGAACGACCGCATTAGAAAGTGTCATAAAGTGATCGAGTCGATCACTAAAATGTTCAAAGTGTTTTGAAAAATCCATGTGCTTGTTGCCCTCGGCTTCCCAGGGCAGTTCGATGGTTAGCCCGATAGACGCGACATTCTGAGGCAGTGCATCATGATGCCCTTTGTTGGCGGCTTCCATTTGCCCAGGACCTCCGCCCGTGATAACGGCGATTTCCTTTTTGGCGAGCGCCTGACCTAGCTGATAAGCCATTTCATATTCAGGATCACCCGGTTTTGTACGAGCCGATCCAAAAATAGAAACTCTGAATTTTTCAGGATGTGTAAGGGCTTCATTGACGGTTTTTACATTGTTCATGGTATATTTATTAATTAATCTTACAGGCTTTCATCAAAAATTTCTCTGCGGCTTCCACCTCCTTTGTAGCTCCAATCAAAATAGGCGAAGTGTCATCAATAGCCTTAATAGGAAGATCAAGGATGTCTCGTCCACACATATCACGAGCTTTTCCGCCCGCTTGTTCGATCAAGAAAGCAAACGGATTACACTCATAAAGAAGCCGTAGTTTACTGTCTGGATAGGCAAAGATTCCGCCTCCTCGTTTGAGGATTCCGTTCATATCCGCGGTCATACTTCCAGAATATCGAAGAGAAAATCCTTCTTTTCCCCAGTGATTAATGAGGTCGGTAAATCCAGCGATATTATCTGATTTTTGGAGGCTTCCAATCCCACAAATTTTAAGCCCGTCCTTTAGTTTTAGGTTTTCTTGTTCGAGGTTGAACTGCTTTGCTTCTTCATCGTAAGCGAATAAGTGGACCCCTTTCCCAGTCGAATAAACACAAATAATTCGTGGGCCGTACACAAAGTAAACCGAAGCGACTTGATGCCGTCCTGTGGCTTCGAGGAAATTACGAACTCCACGATAAATCCCCATAGAAGTTCCGACCGCCAAGCCGGAGCTGGCAACGGATGAACCGTCAATAGGATCAAAAGCCACGACGAGTTTATTGGGAATATGTTTTATAAAACACATTTCTGATGCGCGTTCTTCAGAGACAAAACAAGAAACCGATCCCGTTGCTTCTAGTTTCTTAGCGAGTATTTCATCGGCAATAAGGTCATGAGAAAGCTGTGTTTCTCCTGAGGTATTTTCTTGATGGGTGTATTCGATTTTTTGAACCTTGAGCGCTTGGTAGATGTCGATTGAGGCACTAGCCGCTGCGAGAATTGTTTTTTGCGTATCTTTACATTCACAGTTTTTTTGAAGATGTTGAGCGAGGTTCATGTTTTGTTTTTATTAGAGGTCTAATCATTGTAGCACAGATTTATCGAAAAAGAAACGAGCGGGTGTTGCCTTTGTTACTTTGGGGAGGAAAAGCTTTCTTTAATTTGTAACCAACACAACAAAACTTCCTTTCACAGGCTTGAAAAATATGTTAGAATGATTTTGTATTTAACCAAAAACAAAATGAAATTTTTTCTCGACACGGCTAACCTCAAGGATATTAAAAAATATGCGGCTTGGGGTATTATTGATGGTGTAACCACGAATCCCACGCTTGTGGCTCGTGAGGGGGTTGATTTTGAAACCAGAATCAAGGAAATCGGCGAAGTTATTGACGGGCCTATCTCGGCCGAAGTAACCGAAGGGAGCGCTGAGGAAATGATCGCCCAGGGGAAAGAAATTGCGAAGTGGCATAAAAATATTTTCGTAAAGGTGCCCATGACCGAAGACGGACTAAAAACCGTAAAAGCGTTATCCGCCGAAGGTATTCGAACGAATGTAACGCTTGTTTTTTCGGTAACGCAAGCCGTCATGGCGGCAAAAGCGGGGGCAACTTTTGTTTCGCCTTTTGTGGGACGAGTAGACGATATTTCCTATGACGGAATCGAGCTTATTGCGGATATTGTAGGGATTTTTCGTACCTATGGATTTGACACAGAAGTGCTTTCAGCTTCGATTCGTCATCCAAAACATGTGGTTGATTCAATGCGAGTGGGAGCGGATATCGCGACCATTCCACCAAACCTTTTTGACAAGATGGTGAAACATCCTTTGACGACTAGCGGACTCGCTTCGTTTGCGGCTGATTGGAAAAAATTTCAAGCCGAACAACAGTAGAAAAATTAAATTATAAATTTTTGTCATTCTGAACGGAAAAAACCATCCAAAATAGTGAAGAATCTCGTTTTATGGATCGGCTAACTCAAGATGGCAAAAATTTTTAAAAAAATAAAACTTATGAAGAAAATTTTTCAATCAAAAAAAATATTATTATGGAGTCTTTCGGTGCCACTCCTCTATTTATTAAAGATGATTTTTGAGTTTTTTACTTGGTCACCTATTGATAAATGTGGTAGTTTTAGAGGCAACTCATACGATTGTTCATTTTTTGAATATTATAGTGGAGGAGGTGCTTTTATAGTATTTGAGTTTATTTTTATTT
>JALWQU010000053.1 GCA_026982915.1 Candidatus Altimarinota bacterium
TCGCTTCGTTTCCCAGCTATTCTTTGTTTGTTTTAATTTATTTTCAGCCGCTTCCTCCGTTGCCTTATCGAATCTATTTTTCATACATCTATTCTACTTTAGTATGATTTCTATTGCAAGTTGGTATTACAAAATGTTTGGTAAAAATGTAATTACAGCAAAGTTTCGGACAAAAAACTAATATTTTGGCTGCAAAAACTTTAAATTTCCGAGAAATATCTCGATATTCCTCAAAAATTTGCACTTTTTTCGCTCAAAATCTTGAATTTTATGTCTCGAAAAAGATATCAAACAGATTCTAAAAAAGGCTGGTCATCCTGAACTTCAAACGCCAATAGGTATCGTGAAGGATCTCTTTTTTGTAAACCACGAGATTCTTCGCTGTTTTGGATTATACTACAGGCTCAGAATGACACACTTTTTTTCGTTTTTTAAAAACTAAAATTCTTTGGTCCCCCCTTGATAAAGGGGGCTAGGGGGATTTATAAAAAATACTTGGCGTGGTACGTTTTCTAATGCCATTTGGTATTAGGGAAAGAGTTGCCAGAAAAATGTGGAGCCGTGTTCAATACTGCTCCGGCAGGAAGATCCTTCACCACCTCCATAGTGTTTGAAGTAGAATTTTTTAGAATCATAACGCCCCTCTGTGTCTCCCGCTTATCTTAAGCGGGAGATCGTAAATTGAGCTTTATTGAATATCGAAGAAAGATAAAAACACAAAGTAAAGTTTCCCCGCTTTTTGAAAGAGGGGAACTCAAGGGGTGTTATTTTGGCAGATATAATTTTTTTGTAGCGTCAAAAATAGGATTTATAAAAAAAAGCCACGCTTATGCGTGGCTTTTTTTTATTAATTTCTACGGCGTTAGTCCGTGAATCCCGGAGGGGGTAAGAGTTTTACCTTTTGGTCCGGTCGGATGACAAACGCGTGACGGTTAGGGTCACAATCTGTACTACTGCTTGATTTTTTTGTACATAGGGAATTGGCACTATCGGCAACAATATCACCTGTTGCTCCATCTCGTGGCGGATTATACCGTCGGATAAAGTGCAGATCGTAGAGGGTAGCTTCATCCAATGGAGCAGGATCAAGGGGGTTTTGACCATCATTCCACGGTGTTTGCTTGATTGTGAGCATAGATCCCCCAAGGGTATTTCGGGTAAAGATCGTTCCGTTTAGCACAAGTTGTTTCTTGAAATCTAAATCTCGTTCTTCTAGTAAAATAGCTTTTGAAACGTTTACTGTTGGTGACGGTATATCCCTTGTAGATAAGACACTTCCATCCGCAAAGTAGGTTCCGACGATTTTACTCGGGATTGGTGTGATGAAGATATTTCCTGTTTCAGGTTTTGCTTCTTGTTTTGAATTAATCAGGATAACGCCGAGAGAGTCGGTGGTATTTCGGTAGGTGAGGTCTCCATTGATAATAAGGTTTCCGTCCTCGATAATGATGGTTCCAACACCGTCTATA
The DNA here is from genome assembly GCA_026982915.1 of Candidatus Altimarinota bacterium. Taxonomy (GTDB): domain Bacteria; phylum Patescibacteriota; class Gracilibacteria; order UBA4473; family UBA4473; genus JALWQU01. The sequence goes on from JALWQU010000053.1 coordinate 1,470, forward strand.
ATGCCTCCATTCAGGGTTAGATTTCCATTGTAATAGAGGACTTTTTTATTAGTGAAATTAATATTGTCTAGAGTAGTATTTGCTTCTTTATCCTTATTTCGGATTAGCTCATACGCCTTTCGGGTGATGGTTTCTCGGAGGTCTGTATAGGTGTCTTCCGCGATAATACGAGATTCCTTTTTGTAAGTACCGACCCCACCTCCTAGGAAAGCACTATCTAGTTGAGTAATACCTTTACCGCTCGAGAGAATATCGCCTTCAATATCGGCTCCGATCACGATGGCTTTTGTGTCAACGGTGTTAAGACCAATAATGTCGTTAATAGTAGAGCCTGATGGTGGTGTAATACTGCTAAAGATAGACCCGAGACTTCCACCAGGATAGACAATTTCTCGGTTGATACCGTCTTCTCTATAGATATAATCCACAATAGAGGCAAAGCCAAGAGGCTGATCATTGGGAACGGCTGCCTCCGAGTTACTCACGATGTGGGTTTTAACGGTCGCCTGCTTTCCTCCTGTTTCAGTAGCGAAGGATGGAATTTGAAACCATGAATTAATATCTTCATTCTCAAATTTAAAGAGTGGATTAAGAGGATTGCTACCTGGATTAAGGTACCCGACAAGTTCATTTTTATTTCCCAATGGAGGAAGTGGTTTGGTCGAAGTGGCCCAGGCATAAATCTTTGAAAGCGCTCCGAAGTTAAACTGAACTTTGGCCGAGGTATTTCCATTAGTTTTATCGTGGAGCGTTAGGTTTACCCAAGGGTGAAAGTTAAAGAGATGAGAATCACTCTTTGTTTTTGTTGAGGTTAGCAATTGACCTTTAGGACCTACATCTAATATTTCGAAATTTAGCGTGATATTCTTTGGATCCTGAATCGCGGCATACCAAGTCTGACCAGCAACCGTTGGGCTTAGAATCTTCAATGACGGCACAAGGGCTTTCATGGCGAGGAGCCTTTCTCCCGTAGTAGGGCTTATGAATAATGTTTGTGTAAGCGTGTGGTTTGTTCCACTAATAGTTCCGTTTTTAAATCGGAGACCATTTTTAAAGGCGGTGTAAGCCGATGCTGATAATGTTGTATTATAGGTTCCATCTGTATTTTGTCCGTAAATAGTAATGATAGCATCACCTCTATGCTGGTATTTTCCAATGAGGTTATCAAACCTATCAAAGAGTTTGAAATAAACATTTTGTGTGTCATTTGGTGTCGACAGGTCACTATTATCATTTGCCAATGGCTTAGGAGATCCATAATTGGGATCATCACTAGAAACATCGTCTATGGAAACACTCTCCAGATCAGAAGCGACAACGAGGATGTATTGAACAACGGTTGTGGTTTCTCCGTTTTCTTTTTGTGCTTGATCGGCGAATTTTACCGTGATTTTATAAAGACCTGCTTTTTCAAATATATCCGTATCATCATTGAAATTAATTTTCACATCGGTATCGAAGTAAACGGATGTTCCCTTTATAGGGTCGGTTGTAAGATTACTTAGACTGGCGGTTATACCCGTTGGTAATGATCCATTGAGTTGTGTTTCAGGGAGAATAGGAGGTGCTATAAAATTAACTAAATCCTCACTTCGCTCTATGGATAGTTTTATAGAATCGGGAAGGATCCCAGAGTGGACATCCCCATGTCCATCGGCATTATTCCCCGTAGCGAAGGGATCAGACAGAGAAAAAGCCATTTCCATCGCTTCATTGGCCTCTAGTTTATCGGTGCTTGGATCTGGATTTGTGGCGTCATTAGGATCTGAGAAAGTCGTTACGATCGTAGTGGGATCAGAGGGATCAGGACTAATGGTGATATCACTAGCCGTAGGATCGGTAGGATTACCTAGTACTGGTGGATTTTTATCAATGAGAACCAATCCATTTGTAGCATCTGTCAATGTTGTACAGTTCCCCGCCATATCACAAACTTTCACCTCTGCGTTACGTGACCACGCCTGTGTTCCGGTGTATTTAACCGGATAATAGGCCTTTTTAACTCGTCTATAACTTTCGGCTTGAAGCTCATAACCAGCGTCCATGGCTCGCTTGGCATCTCTTCCGGAAACGGTTACCGTCCCATCTGTGTTTAAAATAAGCTCATCTATATTTCCATACGGAGAATTTGCAGGAATATATTTTATATTAGTAATAGGGTCTTCAATGATGCTTACAGCAACATCCACGCCATTACCAACTAATCGGACTTTCTGTCCTGGCTGAAAACTATCAGTAATAATATTAGGATTACCACTATCATTACTTAAAAGAGAAAGGGTTACCGGGCTAAAGGAAGAAGTGTCCCCTACGATGGCCTCATTTATTGCTAATTCAGAATCGCAACTTCCATCAAAACTAGCACAAAGAAGCCCTGGAGTATTATTAATCTCATCAATTCTGTCTAAAGCCTCAACAACTGCTGGATTTGCTTGAGCGAAAGCCTCTTTTATCGTCGTCCTTTGGGGACCAAGTTCTTCGGGGAGATTGGTTGTCCCCTCTACATAGGGAATTAAATCTTTTTTTATCCCCTGGTAGATAGCATAATCAAGCCCTGAAAAGACATCGGGGAAGGGGGTAGGTTCCTCAAAGACGAAACCATAAACGATAGGTTTGTTTGTCCAGGTATTGGTCTTCCCCCAAGAGGCGAAGGGTCTCGCCTCGGGTGGCTTAGTATCCACTTTCATCAGAACTTTGGCCGTTCCCGCCATCACAATATCGATTTTATCAATTGGATTTCCTGCCCAATCATGAGAGCCAAGAGCTTCTCCCTTGAAAGAATAAGATTGTTTTTGATCTAGTATCCATGGATGGCTGAGAACACAGTTAGGTGTTGTACAACTTCCATCAGAAGTCCCTGCAATACCATCTCCCCATAATTCAACAGCACCCTGTCCACCTTCATTAGTTGTTTTATGATCGGAGATGAAACCAGAAGGAACTCCTGCACCGCCTGTATCTTCTACGGTATACTCACATTTATACTTATTTCCCCACTCGCCATACGCCCCATATGTACCATCAGCTAAGACCGGAAAACACTTAAAATCAACAAACTTGGGACGACCTGTATCATAGTTAATATTTTTCTGACAAAGCTTTTTTCGTCCAGAGGCCTCTGTTATATAAAAATTTCCAATGGATTGTCTATGGGAGGTTATAGTATAGGGATTTGGCAAAGGTACTATCCCCCCCGTACATGATCCCGTGTCGGCACTACAATCGACTTTTACTTGGTCGGTTCCGGCTCTACACCATCGAGGGTTTCCTGATGTGGCTCCTCCATATTGTTCACAGTTTGTATAGGTGTAAGTACATTCAGGCTCTGTGGTGTCGATTTGAGTTTCAGTATGATCGAACACGGTCGAATCAGGGCAGGTAGTAACCTGATAAACAGGTTTTGTTCGTTTATATTCAGGAAAACCACTCCATCCACTCCAAGATCCTGATGGATAGGTTGTCGTCGGCGTACAGACTGGAGCTGGATCTGGTGGAGTTGCTGGAGTGGATGGAGTGGATGAGGTTCGTCCTGGTCCCGTACCTGGATCAAGACCTTCTAACAACCCGCTCCCCCAAAAACCATTCGCTTCTGGCGTAAATACAAACCCTGTATTTAGAACTATGAGTACCATGACCGCCGACCTAAACCATTTTTTCATTTGTTTTTTGTTTTTATTTTGTTAGAAAAATCCCATCATTGTATCACAGATGATAGGATTTTTCAAGTATTAAGTTTTTTTGTCTGTATTTTTTCTAATGCTTTCTTCCTACCACTATTTCGCCACCCCTTCGTATCGAGCTTCACGAATGACCGCTACCTTAACTTCCCCCGGATAAGAACAATCGTGTTCGATTTTCCGCGCAATATCAAAGGATAGTTTTTCTGATTCGAGATCATTGACCTCTTTGGCATTTACGAAAACACGGATTTCTCGTCCCGCTTGAATCGCGAAGACTTTTTCCACACCAGTAAAGCTTCCGGCAATGGCTTCAAGTTCTTTTAGTCGTTTGATGTATTTTTCCATCGTTTCTCGTCGAGCGCCTGGTCTAGAGGCCGAGATCGCATCAGCGGCTTGGAGAATCCGTGATTCGATGGTTTCATAAGGATAATCCTCATGATGAGACCGCATCGCGAGGATAATTCGGTTATCTATCTGAAATTTGGTCAGAATATCATTCCCAATGACCGCATGTCCGCCTTCTACTTCATGAGAAACGGCTTTTCCGATATCGTGGACTAGTCCGGCTTTTTTACAAATTTCAGGATCAGCGCCTGGTAGATCATTGGCAATGGCTTCGGCGATATAGGCAACCTCAATGGAATGCTGAAGCACATTTTGACCATAAGAAGTTCGGAATCGTAGCCGTCCGACAAGTTTCAGGATCGGATCGGCAAACCCGGTGATACCAAGTTCATAAGAGGCTTTTTTCCCAAGATCAAGGAGTATTGTATCCGCTTGAGCTTCGGCTTTCTTTACCGACTCTTCAATTCGCGAAGGATGAATTCGTCCGTCTTTGATCAGTTCTTCAAGTGCTATTTTGGCGACATATCGACGAAAAACATCAAAACATGAAATTGTGATCGTCCCCGGCGTATCATCCACAATGAGGTCCACACCCGTGATTCGTTCAAAGGCATTGATGTTTCGCCCTTCTCGCCCAATAATTTTCCCCTTAATGTCATCGGAGTCGATCTTAACGACGGAAACCGTTGATTCCGACGTAACCGAACTGGCATACCGTTGGATAGACTGAACGATGATATTGGAGGCTTCTTCATCAGCCGCTCCTTCCATAACCTCAACCTTTTTTCGCATCGTATCGGCCAACTGGCTTTCACATTGTTTTTCAATCCGCTCAAAAAGTTCTTCTTTGGCCTTTTCTTGGGGAAGTTTAGCCAGATCTTCTAGTACTTTGTTTTGTTTACTGAGCTGTTTGTCGAGTTCTTCTTGTTTTTTATCCAGTTTTCGAACGGAGACTTCATACTCTTCCCGAGCTTTCTCCATACGCGCTTCTTTTTGTTCTAGCGCGTCTTCTTTTTTGGCGATTCGACTATCGGCTTGTTCTTGTAATTTCGTGATTCGTTCTCGAGTTTGGAGCTCTTCTCGCTTGAGGTTTTCCCGCAGGAGTTCAACCTGTTTTTTCCCGTCAGAAACAATTCGACTGGCTTCGGATTCCGCTATCTTTCGGATACGCTCCGCTTCTCGTTTGGCAGTTTCTTCCAGGATTTTTGTCTTAGGTTTGGTGATCAAATACGCGATCAAAAAACCCACTACCAGCGCTCCAAGCGCGACGATAATGACCATTGTTGTGTCCATAATATTAAAAGTTTTAAAGAATAGAGAGGGGTTTTCGCTAAAACTTTTAGGCAATGTCCTGATTTTTATTACAATATAGCTGAATTTTTATCTATAAAAAGTAGTCTCTTTTGAATTATTGAGCCGAATTTGGCTAAGTATTTTATAAATTTAGGCTATAGGTAACTATATAAACATTCCAAAGTATCGCGATAATGACCTTCATAAAGCACTTTATCGAGATCTCACTAAAGTGTCAATCATTGTGTAACCATTCTGTAATCGAAAAAATGAATATTTGTATTTATGGCTACGGTGTCGAGGGGAAATCAACAGAGAAATTTTTAAAAAAACATTTTCCCGATCTTGTTTCTCATATTTTTGATACGGCGTTGGCAGAATTCGCTACCTTTGAGCCAGAAAAATACGATCTTATTTTTGTTTCCCCGGGAGTTGATCGGAAAAAAAGGAAAAAAGAATTCTGGCCAAAATGTACCTCGCAAATCGAGTACTTTTTCAC
>JALWQU010000054.1 GCA_026982915.1 Candidatus Altimarinota bacterium
ATTCTTGAAGATATCAATCTTGTTAATTTTGATTTCAATGCCCAGTTCAAGGCCGCTATTGAACAAAAGCAAATAGAAGAACAAAAAGCGGAAAAAGAAAAGTACATCCTCCAACAAATCGAGATTTCTTCTCAACAAAAAGTCAAAAAAGCCGAAGCCGCCAAACAAGCAAAAATACTAGAAGGGGAAGGGATTGCGGAATACAACAAGCTCATTCAACAGGAAATAACTTCTAATGTCTTGGAATATAAACAGCTCGAAAATGCTAAAAAAGCCATTGAACGATGGAACGGTACTTATCCTCAGACTTACTTTGGTGATGGTGGCAAGAATACTCCTATCCCGCTGATTAACCTGCAAAAATAAAGGAACGTCGGCTGACTTTCATCAGCCGACTAAGACTATTTCCAAAAGAGTGTCTTAGGGATTCGCAGATCCACATGCTCTATCGGCTTGGAATAAAGTCCAATTTTATTAGCCCCAAGCTCGAGTTTTTGTAACTGTTTTTCGGGATCAATCCTGAGGTCAAACCAAAAGACCGTTTCATTTGTATTATCCTGAATAAAATGCACTTCCTGTGCTGCTGGGAGTAATATAATAGACTTTATCGGTAACTTTAGATTTTGAGTAAATTGCTGATCTATCTGCTGAATAATAGAAAGCCATTCTTTACTAATAAATTTTTCCCCTGGAACAAGCGGTTTATCCCAGTCTTTTATTTTTATAACGGGCAACTCATCATTTGGTTTTCCAGCTAAAATAATACCATCGGCGGAAATAACGGCAAAGCTAGCCGAAGCCATATCAAAAAGCGTAAACGCTGGTGGTGAAAGTTTTATTGAAATACTAATTTCGTCTGGCCAGACTTCTTTAATATCAATTTCACGAAACTCTAGAAAGTTTTTAAGAAGTTTTTTCTTCAATACTTCTTTTTTGAAAAAAATAAGATTTTTACCGTAAAACCCCTTGGTAATCGGCTTTACTAATTCAATATCAAGCGCTGGATTATCACGGATAATCGTTATATTTTTTATCGTAAAGTATGGTGAAAATATCGCAAAACTAATAAAGCCTATCACCAATAACATAACCGTTGTTAAAAAGAAACTCGCACGAAGATTCTTTATAACACGAAAAATAACGAGTAATTTCGCAAAATGGTTAAGCGTTTTATTTCGAATTTTTTTAGAGGATGTTCGTCGTTTTTGTTGATTAGAATCAATTAATAAATACTTTCGCCGTCTTTTTGTTTTTCGACTAAACATTTATTGAAAATAATTATACGGATTAACCTTTCTCCCGTTAATTCGAACCTCAAAATGAACATGAATACCGGTTCTCCCCCGAACATTCCCGGTGTTCCCCATAAGCGCGATAAGCTGGCCTTTTTTCACCGTATCACCAACACTCACCTTGGTAATATTATTATGCGCATAAAGTGTTTCTACACCATTTCCATGATCGATAACGATATATCGACCATACCCATAATTCCAGCCAGAATGAGCTTCTCGGACTACTGTTCCCGCCGCTGCCGCATAAATAGGCGTATTCAAAACACTGGCAATATCAAGCGCGTAATGTCCTTTGTGAAATCCTTGTGTAAGCACTCCTTGTGTTGGTTTTAATAACCGCATTCCCATACTTTTCACGCCGCCACCATTTGTATAGGTCTTTGGATAAGTGGAAGTATATTTATTCCCAGACCCTTTTTTTGAGGTCGTTTTTGTTGAAGGAACGACCATGGGTTTAGCCTGCACGTATATTTTCTTGGCCTCAGGCAGAAAAATCTCTTGCCCTACTTTGACCTTTGATCCCAAATGGTTATAGGCCTGTACACGAGCCAATTCAATACCATGGATTTTTGCAATCTCACTAAGTGTTTCCCCTTTTTTCAGAATATAATAAACGCCATCAGAAGGGGGAATTCTTAACTTTTGACCTGGTTTTATACTCGTCTTAGCGCTTATTTTATTTGCCCAAAGAATCGTCGAAACCTTTAGCCCAAAACGATGTGCTATACTGGTCACATGATCCCCAGCCTTTACAATATAGCTAATTTCTTTTTCTCGTTTTTTAGGAATAATTCGTTCTATCATATTCCCGTCCTCATCCTCAATCGTAATACGCTCCATACCAGCCGTATTAACCCCAATCGTATTTTCTAAAAAACCTGGCTCATTAATAATAATAAATGAATCAGAATGATTAAAAACAATAGACTCAAAGGTTTGACCAGGCCAAATAGCCAGTGGACGAAAACTCATAATAAACAGATACAAAAAGGTAAGACTGGCTAATTGCAGTCCAAAGGAGGAGTTTAAAATTTTATTAACGGCTTTTTGTGGCATAGTACCGAGTTATAACAAAGGGGGGTGACACAGTTCTTGTATAAACGCCAAGCGTTAAATAAACAAGGATAATTCATCGATAAAATAAATTTGTCACCACAAATTGGCTCGATTTTAGAGAAAGCGAAAGACAAAGCAATGTAAAAAATTAGCCGTCATTTATTATTTTCCTAGAATAAGATTATGGAAAAAATAATAATCCTCACCCTTATCACTATTTTAGGCGCTCTTTTAGGAAGTTTCACCACCATGCTCATCCATCGACTTCACTTTGATGAAACGGGGATTTTAACCGGTCGATCACAATGTCCTAATTGTAAAAAAGTCCTTCGGTTTTGGAACCTTATTCCTATTTTTTCGTGGTTATTCCAACGAGGAAAATGCCAATACTGTCATAAAAATATTGCCGTCTATTATCCCCTTACCGAAATTACTTTTGCGACTATGTTTCTGGTTTTCGGGATACATTTTTATAGTGTGGCGGAGCTTTTCCCCCTTTTAGGGATTGTCTTCATAACCCTTATATTCTTTTTTTACGATGTGCGGTTTATGGAAGTTGATGATCGGATCGCTTATCCGGCTATTTTATTCATTATGATCTACGCTTTTTTTCGAGAAGATCCCTGGGTTACTTTTTGGATTGGGGGTATTGCGGGATTTGCCTTTTACGCTTTTCAATACTTTGTTTCTCGTGGAAAATGGGTCGGTGCTGGTGATATGCGATTAGGAGCTTTTATGGGATTATGTCTTGGCTGGAAAGTTTTCTTTCTAGCACTTTTCTTTGCCTACATATTAGGATTATTATTCGCTATACCCCTACTATTAATGCAGAGAGTGAATAAAAAAACAGCTCTTCCAATGGGGGCTTTCCTAATGCCTTCTTTATTATACTTTCTTTATAGCGGAGAAACCCTTTTAAATTGGTATTTAACCCTTGGAAATTTAATTAACTTTACCTAAAAATGAAAAAATTTGCTGTTATCGGATACCCCATAAAACACTCAAAATCGCCCCTGCTACACGAAGCTGGTTTTAATGAAATGGGTATTGACGCCTCTTTTGAGGCCATTGAAGTTTCACCTGACGAACTAGGTGACTGGATGCGAACCGATTTCCCCGACTACGCCGGCATCGCGGTAACCATCCCTCACAAAGAAAAGATCAAAGATTTCATCGATCAATTAACCCCCGCGGCTAAATCCATTGGAGCTGTTAATACACTTTACCGAAAAGACGGGCTGGTTATCGGAACCAATACTGATTGTTTTGGAGTTTTGAAAGCTCTCCAATCAGAATGCCCTGAATTAAAAAATAAAAAAGCCCTTATCCTTGGTGCTGGTGGGGCTAGCAGAGCCACTATCTTTGCCCTAAAACAGGCTCAATCGATAATTACTTGTTGGAACCGAACCGAAAAAAAAGCGTTAAAATTAGTGGATGAATTTGAAATAAACACGGTTTCATCACTTGACGCCATACAAAGTGAAGATTTTGATATTATTATCAATACAACCTCCGTTGGCCTAAAAAAATGGCAATCACCCGTACCGGCTAATTTCTTTAGTCCTTCCAATATTGTTTTTGATATTGTTTATGATCCACTCGAAACAAAGTTTCTTTCTGAGGCCGAACAAACAGGCTGCCAAACTATAACGGGGGACAAAATGCTGGTCTATCAGGCGCTTGAACAGTTCAGAATATGGCACGGTATAGCGCTTGAGCCTGAAATAATGGAAACCGCTTTTTTTGGGTAAATAGCTTATAACAATCGCATAAAAAAAGGTGACTCATTACAATAATCATGACCCGCCACTTCGTTTATCATATATTCAACCGCAGGACGCAGAGTCTTTTCGGTGGTTAAAACAAACGGCAGATTATTTTCGTCCCCAATCGGTAGCTGTGAAATAGAATGAATCGAGATGCCATATTTTTCACAAACGGCGCCAATACTTCGAAGGACCCCAATCGCATCTTTTACCTGAAAACGCACATAATACTGTGCCGCGACACCACTGTCATTGATGAGATCTTTTGTTGGAGGAAAGGCTTGCATCCGTTTATTTCTCAGTAATTGATAACAATCTGATACCACCGCATTGGCGGTCGGAAACTTTCCAGCCCCTTGTCCTACAAAGGTTGTTTTATCTAAAAATTCAGAGCCAACTCGAACCGCGTTTGTAGCCCCATTAATATAAGCAATAGGATCATCCTTGGGTACTAAAACAGGCGCCACAAAAGTGGATAAAACCCCTTCTTTTTTTTGAGCAAAAGCTATAAGTTTTATTTTTCTTTTGAGTGACTTGGCATAAGCAAAATCGGTATCGGTAAGTGATTCAATCCCCTGCGTATAAATCGTATCGGCTTTCACGTGATACCCAAAAGCAAGACGAATAAGGATGATCAGTTTTGCTCGAGCATCAAATCCTTTGACATCATCGGTTGGATCCGCCTCGGCATAACCTTTTTTTTGGGCTTCTTTTAAGACAGTTTTGTATTCGAGTCCTTCCACTTCCATTTTCGAGAGAATGAAATTCGTTGTTCCGTTTAGAATACCGCTAATCTCGGTGATATTATCCAGGGCAAAATCATTTTGGAGACTATGAATAATGGGGATACCGCCCGCCACTGCGGCTTCATATCCGAAATAACAATGCGGATAAGCTTTAAGCGTTGATTCTATGGTTTCTAGTTCTTGGGCAATAAGCGCCTTATTAGCGGTGATAACATGTTTTCCTGCTTTCAAAGCGGATATCACGATCGTTTTTGCCACCGTTGCTCCCCCGATAAGTTCTAACACCAGATCAATCTCAGGATCCTTTATAATATCCTCTATATCGGTTACCAGCTTTATATGTGAAGGAATTTTATCTTTATATTTTTTCGTATCACGAACACAACACTTTTTTATTTCTAGTGAAATGCCTTGTGCAGCCGCGGCTTGCTTTTGAGATTCTAGTATTTCTATGACACCACTTCCGACGGTACCAGCCCCAAATATGCCGATTCTAAGTGTTTTCATAAAGGGTTCTTTAAAAACTATTTCAAGACTATAAAAATTATCAATTTTGGCAATACAATGGAACCTTGACTATAACGAAGAAAAAAATATTATAAATTCAGCTATAGAACAATATTATGAATTTCAACAAATAATCAATAATTAAAAAAATGGCACAAATTAATACTTTAGAAAATATTGAGATAAGAGAACCTATTCCAGGTTATAAAGGTAAATTTATACACTCAGAAAGAATGACATTTGTTTATTGGGATATAGAAGAAAATGCACCATTACCCAGACATTCTCATGAACATGAACAAGTAGTTAATGTTTTAGAAGGAACTTACAAAATGATAGTTGATGATATTGAGTATCTTTTAAAAGCTGGTGATATTTTAACTATTCCATCTAATGCAGAACATTGGGGTAACTCGATAACAAAATGTAAAATAATTGATGTCTTTGCTCCTGTTCGAGAAGATTATATTTTATGATAAAATTTCAACGAATAAATCTTTTTTGATAATCCTTTATCAGAAAGGGTTTTGAGTTGTAATTTAATGAAAAGACGAATTCCTTAGGCTGTCTCAATTCATTTAAGGGCTACTTATTAATTTATTAGGCTTACCTTAATACTTTTGTTAAAAACGCCTAAAAGTGCTATAATTCGTCACGAATGAAAAAGCCGAAAAAAATAAAAAGAATTCTTTTAAAATTAGAAGTTCCACGACTGAATGTGCGTGGTCCTATGGCTTTCGAGCAGGTTCTAGCGAGTTTACACGGACTACTTTCGGGAAATGCCAAAAAATCAAAAAATGAGACGATCAGCTTTGAAATCGCTAAAATTAACGGAAAAATATTTTTCTATATTTCGATTCCTCGACATCTAAAAACCCTCATTGCCTCTCAGATTTACTCACAATACCCCGAAGTTGAGATCACCGAGGTTCGTGATTATTTCACGAAAAAACTAGTTCGTAACAAAGAAATCCTTGTCGCCACCCTCCGTCCACAAGAACCCTGGGTTTTTCCTTTCAAACGACATCCACAGTTTACCGATAAACTAAACCAACGAATAGAAGATCCCTTAGGACCTATCACCTCAGCGCTAGCACAACTCCACAACCAAAATGATGCGGCTATAATTCAATTTGTCGTAACGCCTGTAAGCCCTCAATGGAATGCTATTGCCCGAAAAACACTTCGTCGATTTTTTGGATCAGGTCCTTGGCAATGGGATTGGTTTCGAGCCTTATACCAAAAAAATCGATTGTCTCCGGATAAAAAGGTTCGCCTAAAGCGGTCACCCATCTGGATGATGCTTTTACTTTTTTTTGGTTGGGGCGGGCTAAAAACGGTTTCCAGTCAGGATAAAAATGGAGGTGACGATGAAGATGATCAGCTTGACCGTGAAGAACAAACTTCTGGACAACATGAACGAGAAACGGTCTTTTCCGCAAGTTATGACAAACTTTCACGCCTTAATTTCGCGACAAATCTTCGCGCTATTTATATTCATTCCGATCCGGACTCCCTTTCGGCTCACGCAAAAATAAGAGAAATTACGGGGACTTTCCAACAATTTTCACAGGCACAAATGAATCATTTTGGGATTTCTACCCTGGCCGATTCACTCAGCCATAAAACCTTCAAACGCGTCGCGCTCAGACAACAAAGCGAACCTTTTGTGCTTAGTCAGGAAGAACTGGCTACCATGTACCACCTTCCAACAGAAACCGTAACAACGCCCGCTATCGACTGGGTTGACTCGGTAAAACTTGAGCCACCGACAAACCTACCAACCGAATCCGAAAAAGATATTACGCTTCTGGGAACGACTAATTTTCGATCACAAAAAGCCAAATACGGACTTCGTCCCGATGATCGACGACGACACGCTTATGT
>JALWQU010000055.1 GCA_026982915.1 Candidatus Altimarinota bacterium
GTCTTGGGGACCTCGACTAGAACACTTTTTACGAAATACGATTTTGGCCTTAGTAGAAGCGCCTGATACAACTATGCTCGGTATTCCACGAATGCTCGTGGACAAAAGCTATCGAAAAAAAATCCTGAAATTCGTAAAAGATCCGATGGTGCTTAATTTTTGGAAAACAGAGTTTGATGCGTTGCCACCTTCAAAATTAGCCGAAGCGGTCGGTCCTATTCAGAATAAGGTGGGACAATTTCTCTCTTCCCCCGCTATTCGAAATATTCTTGGACAACCAAAATCATCACTCGATATGCGGTTTGCCATGGATAGTGGGAAAATTGTCATCGTTAATCTTTCAAAAGGGAAACTTGGCGAAGACAACTCCGCGATGCTGGGATCACTACTGATTACCAAATTTCAACTCGACGCGATGAGTCGAGCCGATCAAGCCGAAAAAGACCGAAAAGATTTTTATCTCTATGTCGATGAATTTCAGAACTTTGCCACGGATAGTTTTGCGACCATTTTATCGGAGGCTCGGAAATATAAGCTCAATCTTACGATGGCTAATCAATATATCGATCAAATGTCAGAAGAGGTTTGTTCGGCCGTTTTTGGGAATGTGGGGTCTATTATTTCTTTTCAGGTAGGAATCGATGATGCCAAAATATTATCCGAACAACTCGACGAAGAACGGGTTTTACCCATTCATCTAGCGACACTCCCAAAATATAAAGTCTACAATCGGATTATGGTAGACGGCATGACCACGCCGGTATTTTCTGGAGACACGCTACCGCCACCTATAATTAATTTTGGAGAAGGAGAAACCCTTGAAAATCGTGTAGAAAAAATACGAAACTTTTCTAGACAACGGTACGCTAAACCCAAAAAACAAGTCGAAACAAAAATTCTTCGATGGTCTCAATCAGAAAATAAACAGGAAAGTCCGCCCAAAAAAGATGGTGGGAAGAAAAATAATAGCGGCAAAGGTGCTTCTAAATAAGAGCCCTACTTCACTTTAAAAACGAAAACACCATCCCAATCGGCAGGTAGCTTTTGTTTTTTAAGAATCTCAATTCGCTCCAGAAGCTTTACCGATGGTGGGTCTTCTTTTTGACTTACTAATAAATTTTCAGACTCTTTCCAATCTTGTTTTTGGTAGGCTTTTAGCGCTTTTTCATAGGTTGTCTTTACACGAAGAAGATTAGATTCAACCTTATTTGTTCGCCCCATAAGTTCGAAAATTTTCACCGGCTCATGCTTCCCCTTAACCCGAATAATATCCAGCATTCGTGTTACAAATTTATCCCCTATTTTTTTATAAGTTGCCTCTGATATAATGATAAAAGTCCCGTATTGTTTATTGATTCCCTCTAAACGCGACCCAAGATTAATATTATCCCCAATAGCGGTATACTCTAGCCGATCGGCCGTTCCAATATTACCAACATTGGCCACGCCAGAATGAATACCGATACGAACCGCCAGCGCTGGAAGATTTTTCTTGGCTAAGTTTTTATTAATCATCGGAATGGCCTCTTGCTGTAATAAAGCGGTTTCACAGGCTAAAACCGCTTGATCAGGGCAAGGTAATGGCGCCCCCCAAAAGGCCATAATAGCATCCCCCATATATTTATCCACCGTCCCCTTGTTACCTAAAACAATTTTGGTCATCACATCCAAATAATCATTCAGCATTTGCATCGTATCCGTCGGACTGAGCTTTTCGGCTAGGGTCGTAAATCCTGCAAGGTCGGAAAAAAAGACCGTTATTTCTTTCGCCGATCCACCCAATGAAATTAAGTCAGGATTTTTAATGACCTCCTCCACAATATCTGCCGAAACATAACGAGAAAAAAGACCTCGAATTTTTCGTTTTTGTTTTTCTTCCCCGAGAAACCTAATAGCGTAAAAAGTTCCCCAATAAAATAATAGCCCTAACATAGGCGTGGTGAAATCCATGAGGATTCCTTGGTGCAGAAACAAATAGACACTTCCTCCATAAATCGCTACCCCAAGAATAAGTGCCCCGACACTCGCCCATAAAAAATCAAAAAATATAAAAATAAGACCCGCGAGGCAAAGTACTCCGAATAAAAATAAGCCTTCTTGCCCTTCATCAGGATAATAAATAAACTTTTTCGTAAAAAGTGTTTGGAGGAAATTCGCGTGAATCTCCACTCCCGACATAAGATGCGTGTTACTTCTTGGCGTCACAAAATCATCATGCAAATCCTGTGCCGTAGCACCGATAAGGACAATTTTATCACGAAATAAATCAGGTTCTAAATTCGCACCTTTCCAGATATCATAAAGACTTACCATACGGAAACTCCCCGGATCACCAAAATAATTAATCCCTATTAGGTCTTTTTTATACGGCACGGAGAGCTTTATTTTTGGCTGTAGTAGTGTATAAGTTTCAGCATTATACTCAGCCGTCCCTATACCCGTTGCCACAGCTTGTCGCCAGATACGAAAAACGAGTGGTTCAAATAAAGCCTTCTCGATCCGTTTTTTATTGATCAATAAGGGCACATGCGTAATAGCCGAATGCTTATCAAAACTTTTGGTTAAAAGGTTTACATAGCCTTTTTGAAAAGGACGAACGCCAATATTCTTAGACGGATTAGCAAACTGTTTTTTATCAAACATAAACTCATTCCCAATAACAATATTACTATATTTTTTAAGTATTTCTCCGAGCTTTTCATCCTCCGTTTTATCTTCAGACGGATTATAGAAAAAAACATCAACGCCTATAGCTTTAGGGGCCTGTTGTTCTATTTTTTCTAGAAGGTCGGCATAGTCCCCTCGTGAAAAATCCTGAAATCGGTTAAACTCTGGACTATTAAGCGTCTTATTATCAAAAGCCACGATAATAATATCGTCCATTGGTTTTTCTTGGGACCACTGAAAAAGGGTAAAATTAACCTTATCAACCAGCGTTACGAAAAAATCATTACGTATTCCTAACCAAAGAATAACCCCGATGAAGAAGCCTAAGCAAGAAACGATGCCATATTTTTGCCATTGTTTCATTGACGGTAGAAGAGAAAAAGTCCTAATAACACACTATAAATAATCAGACGAATTCCCATTTTTTTTATATTTGGGCGAAATGATTTTTCACGCTGACAAATAAGAATCGTCACTTCCCAGACGAAGGTAACCCAAATAGCTCCCATAAAACTTAAAATAGTCACTGTATTCAAAATATCTGGTAACGGTATAAAGGGAACCATCTCTATTGGCCGTACAAGCCTATACCAAGCAATAAAAATCCATAAAACATGCAATCCTTGATCGATAAAATAGCCCGTAATAAGGTGTCCGTACCGATGACAGAGACGAATTTTGAAATAGTCCTGTATATAATGCGATAGCGTAATAATCCCTATAAAAACCCAAACAATCAGATTATTAAGCCATGGCAATAAACAAATTACTAGAAGAATCAAGGTTATAAACCCGTGAGGCAGACCCCCAATCCATCCCTTACATTTTTGTCGATAAACCCAGTTTGTTTGCAGGGGATAATCGCTCAAATAATGCGCTAAATAGGCAAGCCATAAAAAGGGTAACATTTCTCAAGGGATATTATGCTTTAAACTTACTGATATATCCCCAAAAAGTCTAGACATACCAATAAAAAAGTTTGAACAAAAAACTTGATCTACATTTCTATAAACTTTAGTATTGGTTTATGAAGACTAAAAAATCACCATTTCATTTTTTCTTAGGATTTTCCCTATGGCTCTTTATGGGGTCTATACCTATGGAAACGGCTCAAGCAGGATTAGCAGATGACTTTGTTCTCAAAATTACGACAACCGCCCCGAATGAGAATTTTACTTTTTATACCCAAGATGTTTCGTATGATATAGACTGGGAAGATAATAATGGAACTTTCGAAGATGTAGGCGTTTCGGGTAATCAGACGCATAACTTTGCTGTAGCGGGGGACCATATTATTCGGTTTCAAAACCTGAATGATGTTTATATCAATAATCAAGACGATGGGCGTAAATATACCTCCATTGAGCAATGGGGTACTAGTGCTTGGAATGGGGATATGAGCCATGCTTTTCATGGAGCTTATAATTTGATAGGAAATTATAGTGATGTACCAAATATGAGTCAGGTAAACAATATGGCTTATATGTTTAGCGGTGGTGCTAGTGTCTTTGCCGTTCGAGGGGATATTAGAGAGTATATTCACACTTCAAAGTTCAATCAGCCACTAAATTCATGGAATGTGAGTAAGGTTACTAATATGAACGGTATGTTTGAAGGAGCCTCAAGCTTTAATCAACCATTAAATTCATGGAATGTGAGTAAGGTTACTAATATGAACGGTATGTTTGCGGGAGCCTCAAGCTTTAATCAACCACTGGATTCATGGAATGTGAGTAAGGTTACAAATATGGGCGATATGTTTACGGAAGCCGCAAGTTTCAATCAGCCACTAAATTCATGGAATATGAGTAAGGTTGGAGTTATAGATAGGATGTTCACAAGGGCCTCAAGTTTTAATCAGCCATTAAATTCATGGGATGTGAGTAAGGTCACAAATATGAACAATATGTTTTGGAGTGCCTCAAGCTTCAACCAGCCACTAAATTCATGGAACGTTAGTAACGTTACAGATATGAGTGGTATGTTTGATGAAGCATAGAGATATAAGCAAATGGGATGTTAGTAGTGTAGCGAATATGGGGTATATGTTTAGCGATGCCTTAAATTTTAATCAGCCATTAGGTTCATGGACTATTAGTAAGGTTACGGATATGACTGGTATGTTTCGAGGGAGCGCTCTCTCTACAGAAAATTATGATGTACTTCTCTTGGGATGGGCTACTCAGTCACTAAAAAAGGGGGTCTTATTTGATGCTGGAGAGACTTCTTATTGTTCGGGGGCAAACGCAAGAGCTAATATCATTGCTAATTATGGTTGGACTATTCGGGATGGGGGTAAAAATTGTCACCCAATACTAAAGCCTCTTTTATTAGGCCTAATCCTTTTGATTGGATTGTTACTCCTTTATATTGGGTTTAAGCGAAGAAAACAAAAGAAGTTATAAATGGGGGCCGTAGAATAAACACTATTTAAAAAAACACGCTAACAGCGTGTTTTTTTCTATCTTTACCTCTTTTTAAATGATACTAATACCGAGCAAGATGAGCAAAAGCTTTATTGGCTTGGGCCATTTTATGCGCATCTTCTTTTTTCATGAAAGCAAAACCCGTTTCATTAGCACAGTCCATAAGTTCTGCTGCTAGTCGTCGATACATAGGCATTCCTTTCTTCTTTCGAGCGCCTTCAAGCATCCAACGAATAGAAAGACTTTGTTGCCTTTTAGAAGTTACTTCAATCGGAATCTGATAAACAGCACCTCCGATTCGTTTAGCTCGAACCTCCATGAGAGGTGTCGCATTTTTCATAGCTTTTTTAAAAGTTTCTAATGGATTATCAATCCCTTTTCGATTCATTTCATCGAAAGCATCTTTCAGAATATTTTGAGCCAAATTTTTCTTTCCATTTTTCATAATACAGTTTACAAACTTTGTTTGTAGTGGATCCGTAAAAGAAAATGGATTTGTGTATTTAACTTTTTTAGTGGTTTTCCCTCCTCCTTTTGTGGGTGCTGGTTTTTTAGAGGCGCTTCCAGTCGGCGCTGCTTTTGTGGTTGCCATAGTTTTATTAAATTAAGTAATTACAGGTATTAGGTTTTAGTTCTTAGGTCGTTTAGTCCCGTATCGAGAACGCGCTTGTTTTCGATTCTCAACCCCTTGTGTATCAAGTGTTCCTCGTACAATGTGGTATCGAACTCCAATCAGATCTTTTACACGTCCTCCTCGCAGCAAAACCACGGAATGTTCTTGTAAGTTATGACCTTCTCCCATGATATAGGCATTTACTTCATAACCATTAGTGAGTCGAACCCGTGCAATTTTTCGAAGGGCCGAATTTGGCTTTTTAGGCGTTGTCGTTGTTACCTTGATACAAACACCTCGTTTTTGTGGTGAAGGTTGGTTGGTTGTTCGGTTTTTAAGCGAATTAAAACTTTGTTGTAGCGCTGGTGAATTTGATTTCCGAACCTTGCTACGCCTTGGTTTTCGAATTAATTGATTAATAGTTGGCATGTTTAGAGTGTATAATTTGTAATTTAAACTTTTTGCTTTTTCGTTTTCTGAAGCTCTTTATAATGTCTTCCAGCGGGTATTAGCCGACCGATAATAACGTTTTCTTTTAGCCCGTCAAGTGTATCAACTTTTCTGGTCGTAGAAGCCTCAACAAGAACTCGTATTGTTTCCTGAAACGAAGCCGCCGAAAGCCATGAGTCTGTCCAGAGAGAGATTCGTGTAAGACCGAGCATAAGTCGTTCAAATCGAGCTGGATTTTGTCCTTTTTTAAGGCTGTCATTCTCTATTCCAACCTCAATAACATCTTTTATTTCACCTGGAAGGAAACTTGTATCCCCTCTTTCCAGGATTCGAACCTTAGAGGCCATTTGCTTCGCAATAATCTCTATATGCTTTTCGTTAATATGTTGTCCTTGAGAAGCATAAATATACTGTACTTCGTAAAGAATATATTCCTGCACTCGCTCAATAGAAGTAAGCTCCATAAGCTGACGAAGATCAATATGACCGATAGTCAGGGCTGTTCCTTTTTCGATAAGTTCTCCATCTTTAACTTTTAGTGTCTTACGAGCGGCAATTTTATAGGTTTTAGCCTGTGCTTCATTTTGTTTAATCGCAATATGGTCGGCCGTCACCTCTGTCACCGTTCCGGCACATCGAGATTTAACCGTATTCTTATCCTCATTCGATCGGGCAATAATTTGCTTTTCCCGAATAACATCACCTTTTTTAACCACCGATTCCATCACTATTCCCAAGTGATGCATATCCACTTCAGGAGCTTCTGCTTTTACTTCGATTTTAGTATCATTTTTCCCTCGTTTGATCGTAACACGACCGTTTATCTCACTTAAGACTGCTGGATTCTTAGGTGATCGAGCTTCAAAAAGCTCATCAACCCGTGTCAACCCTTGTGTAATCGAGGCGCCTTCTGTCGCAATCCCCCCCATATGAAATGTCCGCATGGTCAGCTGCGTACCGGGTTCTCCAATCGATTGTGCCGCAATAATTCCCACAGGTGTTCCCATTTCTGCCACTTTCTTATTTCCCAGATCATGACCATAACATTTTTGGCAAACACCACCGTAAGTACGACAGTACATAAC
>JALWQU010000056.1 GCA_026982915.1 Candidatus Altimarinota bacterium
ATAGAAACACTAAATGAAAAAAACAACTAAGAGAAAAACGGATAAAACCAAAAAGGTTCCTTATTACAGGAAGCCTGACGATATGACCGTGGAGGAGTGGCAAATAGCTTTGCGACGTCAGTTTGCCGAAAAGCAGGATTTTACAGTCAGGAATATAGGAGACAATCCGGTTTTTTCCGATTTTATGGTCTATAATCCTGTTTCCGGAAACGAATATAAAGTGGCGATACGCAGCTATGAGTTTAGAGAAAATTTCTGTTCGTGTCTCGACTTTAAGAAAAATCAGCTCGGCACCTGTAAGCATATAGAGTTTGTTCTGAAACAACTGAAAGATAATCCGGAGTACGAAAAATACTGGAAACAGGGTTATACACGGCCCTATTCTTCCATTAGTCTGAAATATGGTAAAGAGCGAAAGGTGTTTTTACGCATTGGCACCGAAAACAGTGAAGCTGTTAAAACACTTGCCAAAAAATATTTCGACCGCAACAACTTCCTTCTTCCTCATAAATATTTCGAAATTACCGACTTTTTGGACGAAGTAAGGAAACTGGACCCGGATTTTAGAATATATGAGGACGCTCTATCATTTATTATTGATGAAAGAAGCCGCATTATCAGACATAACATTATAGATACAAAATTTAGTGATGGTATTGAAAGCGATGCTTTTAACAACCTGATAAATGCCAAACTTTATCCTTATCAAAAGGAGGGCATACTTAAAGCTGCAAAAGCCGGAAGGGCGATTATCGCCGATGATATGGGCTTGGGAAAAACCATACAGGCCATTGCGGTAGCTGAAATTTATGCCCGTTATTTTCATATCAATCATGTGTTGATAATAAGTCCTACATCGCTCAAATATCAGTGGAAAAACGAAATTGAAAAATTTACGGGGCAACGGGTTAAAGTAATAGAAGGTCCGTTAGATAAGCGTAAATTTCAGTATTCATCGGAAGAATTTTATAAAGTTGCAAGCTACGGGGTGGCCCTCAACGATGTGGATTACCTGAATGATGCCGATTTTGACCTGGTCATTCTTGATGAAGCCCAGCGCATTAAAAACTGGCAAACCAAAACAGCCAAAAATCTGAAAAAACTCAGGACGCCTTACGCTATGGTATTGACAGGAACCCCTTTGGAAAACAAATTAGAAGAGCTTTACTCCATTGTGGAATTTATTGACCCGTTTAAACTGGGTGCGCTGTTTCGTTTTCTCGACTACCATCAGATAAAAGATGAAAAAGGCATGTTGAAGGGCTATCATCGTCTGAATCAAATCAGAAAGCATCTGGATGATATTCTTATCCGCCGCACAAAAAGCGAGATACTCAAACAACTGCCCGAAAGAATAGATAAGAATTTCCTGATTGATATGACCAAAGAGCAATGGGAAATCCATGAAGACCACAAAGTTACAGTGTCGCGTCTGGTAAACAAATGGCGCAATTACGGCTTTCTTTCGGAGCAGGATCGCCAGCGGCTTTTGATTGCTTTGGGTTGCATGAGGATGGTTGCCGACTCCACTTTTATCCTTGACCAAAAGACCCGCTTTGATACAAAAATAGACGAGCTGGTAATTATCCTTAAAGAAATATTCGAAAACAGCGATGATAAAGTAGTGATATTCAGCCAGTGGGAAAGAATGACACGACTGGTAGCCCAAGAGATTGAAGAGATGGGGGTTGGGTATGAGTATCTTCATGGCGGAGTGCCGTCACCCAAAAGAAAAGACCTGATAAATAAC
>JALWQU010000057.1 GCA_026982915.1 Candidatus Altimarinota bacterium
GGCAATTGAAGATGCAGGGTACAAACTTACAAAAATAGAATAAACACTTTTACGGGTAATACTTTTTAAACAGATGATTGGCAAATGGAAACTCAATTTGTGAATGGTCGAACATGACAGGTACCGTTACGGACACAACAAATAAAAAAATATCTCGAAAGAGATTTTTAATGAAAGGAAAAATCATGTGGAAAGGATGGTGTTCAAAATGAAACTTCAACATATTAAAGAAAAAATGACGCTCAAAGAGATCATGGATATGGATCCATCTTTGGAACCAGAGCTTTTTAAATTGGGGTTCAATGCATGCTGTTCTAAAATGGAAACACTTGAAACTTTTGCAAACGATAAAAAAATAGATGTGAAAAGTGCTTTGAATGCCCTAAATTCAAAAATAGATGAAGTGAATAAAATTTCAGAGCTGCTCGAAGAATATGACCAACAATAAAAAACTGAGGTGAGAAAAATGGAAAGTTTAACGAAGTACAAAGATCCTGTATGCGGTATGTTGTTGACTTCACAAGAGGCTCAAGTTACCTTTGAACATAAAGGGAAAACCTACTATTTTTGTTCTCAATCTTGTGCCAATACTTTTAAAAAGGAGCCTCAAAAATACACTGAAAATAATGAAATACCCCAATCAAAAATTCATGATCACAAACATCATATGCCAAATAGTGGCATGATGAAAGGAGGAAAAAATATGGATATGAAAAAAGGCGGATGCCAGCACATGGGAAAAATGAAAAGAGGAAAAATGGGAAGTATGACAAATGATCAAACCACTACTGAATCTAAAGCCAAGGGAGCTCTTGAAATTCTCAAAGAAAGATACGCCAAAGGTGAAATAACCCTTCAAGAATACGAAGAGATGAAAAAAACGATCACTGAAGCATAAATGATAAAAACTTACGCCAAATACGACCTATTTTCGAAATTTTACGATTTCTTCGAAAGTTTCTTGGAAAAAAGGAGTTTTTCAAAATGGCGCAGCTTGCTCTTTGAAATGATTCCACAAAATGCTAAGGTACTGGAAGTTGGTGTGGGAACAGGCAAAAACATACCTTACTATCCCGATAACGTGGATGTTGTGGGAATAGACTTTAGTCGAGGAATGTTGGAACGGGCAATTCTAAGATCCAAGAAATATCAAAACAAAAGAATAAAACTTATGAAAATGGACGTATCCAATATGAATTTCCCCGAAAATGCATTTGACTTTGTCGTGGCAACCTTTGTTTTTTGCACCGTTCCCAACCCGATTTCCGGATTTAAAGAAACTAGGAGAGTTCTTAAGCCAAATGGTAAAGCTATTTTTCTTGAACACATGAGAAGTGATAAATGGATCAACAACGTACCACTTTATATGTTAAACCCCGTGGTTAAGTCACTTGTTGGAACTAGTGTGATAAGAAAGACAAAAGCGAACATTCTAAACTCTGGGTTCAAAATTTTAGAAGAGAAAAACCTTTTTTCAGATATCGTGAAATTAATAGTTTGTGAAAAAAATTAAAGTCTTTTTCCTTTTTGCAAAACGGCATTCGAATGTTAAAGAATGCCGTTATTTAAAAATTGTTATCCATAGTGGCTCTCAGAGTAATCCATTTTTCAATTTCAGATTTTAGAATAAAGGGGTAAATCCCATTTCATCCCAATATTCTTTACTTCTTTGTTGGTAAAGAGCATAAAGCATGTCTCTGTGCTCTTTTTCCCATGAGCTTAACTTTTTCAAGA
>JALWQU010000058.1 GCA_026982915.1 Candidatus Altimarinota bacterium
ATGTAGTTATTCCAGAAAATAAAGCCACAGCATCACTGTATTTATATACACCATATATTGGAGGATACTATACAGATAAAGGAATCTTCATAGGGGGAAACTATAATTTTGTAAAAATATTCTTACGCTGGTTTAAAAAAACAACACTCGATTCAGTATATCCTGAATTTAAACCACAAGAATTAACTTTCTACATACCACAAAATATTGCATCAAAAATCCCTCTAACATTAGTAAACACAACAAATAGACCAACCAGTAATCCATTCTTAGTAGTTGCTAAAGAAACGATACCGTCACTAACTATTAAGAGTATCAATGTGGACTCAAATGTATCGAAAGAACAAAGAATAAATATTAATGTTAACATCCCTCCAATAAATGAAAAGGAGCGAATAATATTTGGAATGATGGATAAAGACGGAAAATTCATCCTCAATCCATCTTTTGATCAGGAAGAAAAAGGCGATCTGAACCTACTAGTTGCCGGAACAACCGACGCTATCACGATGGTAGAAGCCGGCGCCAATTTGATATCAAATGAAAAAATGCTAGAAGCGTTGGAACTCGCTCATAGTGAGATCAAAAAAGTCTGTCAGATGCAGACTGATTTCATTAAAGAATTGGGAGATGTTGTTGAACCCTTTGAACCAACAATTGCGGCAAAATCAGAAGTAGCCGAAACATTAGTTGATAAAATTATTTCAAACGCCGACTTCGACGGAGTAGAAGGCGTGGAAAAGAAAGATGTCAAAAAACGGCTTAAACCGCTGAAAGAAAAACTAATGACAGAAGCCGCTTCTGCTATTGAAGCCGAAGAAGTAACCAAAAAAGAACTTTCAAAAGTGTTTGAGGCTCGGATGAAGGAAAGTACACGACGACGAATTTTTGAAAAAGGAACACGACTGGACGGACGAAAGACCGATGAAATACGACCAATCACGACAGAAGTCGGACTGTTTAATCGCGTTCATGGATCAGGACTTTTCCAACGAGGGGAAACACAAGTATTGTCCATGTTGACGGTTGGCGGACCAAAAGATGAACAATTACTCGATGAGCCCGATCGACCAGAATACAAAAAACGATATTTCCATCACTATAATTTCCCCCCCTATTCAGTGGGAGAAACACGGATGATGCGAGGACCGGGACGACGAGAAATCGGACATGGCGCCTTGGCAGAGCGAGCGTTGAGTTATGTGTTGCCGACAGAAGAAGACGATGAATTCCCCTACACGATGCGAGTGGTTTCAGAAGTTCTCGCCTGTAACGGATCAAGTTCAATGGCTTCGGTTTGTGGATCGACTTTAGCCTTGATGGACGGAGGAATCCCGATTAAAACGGCTATTTCAGGAATCGCCATGGGACTGGTGATGAATGAAGAAACAGGTGAATATCATATTTTATCCGATATCCAAGGCGCTGAAGATGCTGGAGGCGATATGGATTTCAAAGTCACGGGTGATCAAAAAGGTATCACGGCCTTACAAATGGATATCAAAATCAAAGGATTAAAGATTGAACTTCTAGCCGAAGCGTTGAAACAAGCTCAAGTTGGTCGAACGCATATTTTGGGAAAAATGATGGAAGCTATTGATGCCCCACGCAAAAAAATGAATCAATACGCCCCTCAGATTTATACCGTCAAAGTAGAAGAAGATGACATCGCCACGATTATTGGCAAGGGAGGTGCCACAATTCAGGGCATGGAAAAAGACTTCGGCGTAGATATTTCTATCGAAGATTCTGGACTCGTAACCATTTCAGCACTGGAAGCTTCTGGCGCTGAAAAAACAATCAAAATGATCGAAGAATTAACTTACAAGCCACAAGTTGGAGATGTTTTTGAAAACTGTGAGGTAAAGAAAATAATGGATTTTGGAGCCTTTGTAGAATTCGCCCCAAAACAAGATGGATTGGTACATGTCTCAGAAATCGCCAAAGAACGAGTCGAAAATGTAACCGACTACCTCAAAGAAGGGCAAAAAGTGAAGGTTAAGATTATTGGATTTGAGCGAGGAAAAGTGAAGTTAAGTATGAAGGCGTTGTTGTAGCCAAAAAAAGGCTTGAAATAAACGCTTCATAAACGTAGACTCTATACTATATAATTTACTAATAAATAGTTATAATATGCAAACAATCAAAACAAACATCGTTAGTATCGTTGCCTTTGGGTTTATGGTTTTACCACTCAGTAACGCTTTCGCTCAAGAAACTATCCCTGATTTCGCAAGAGATATTTTGTCCGATCAGGGAATTAAAAATGTAGATGATGGATCTCGCGATGGATCTTCTAATGCGACCATTAATGGCGTTAGTCTTGAAAGGGGTGAGAAACGAATATTTGATGATGGTCAGCAACGGCTTCAGGCTGATGGGAAAGCGCTTCCTTTGAAAAACAGCAAAAAGTCCATGAATCCTCAAGATATTATAAATAAAGATAGTAATATTAAAACTTCAGCCCCTCTTACAAATAAAAATAACAAGGAAAGTTTCGGATCAAAGTTAGTTTCTACTGGTTCTGCTAGCTTTATCGCTATATCTTTACTAGCTTTAACCCTTATCTTTTGGGCTGTTTTAAGAAGAAATAAAGCGTAATCAAGAACTTAAATGTCTTATTCTTTCTTTGAATATACAAAATCAGTCCAAAAAGAATGGGATGATTTTGTAAAGCATCACCCACTAGGGTCAATTCATCAACTAAGTATTTGGAGGAAATTACAACAAAAAATTCCTGGTCGAGGCGAAATCCTCGGCTTTGGGGTAAAGAAAAATGGGAAAATACTTGCTACAACCTTCTGCGTAAAAATGGAAACCGGCTTCTTTGGAAAACACTGGTATTATTCCCCCAGAGGTCCTGTTTTTGATATTGAAAATCCAGAACCTTTATCTTTTCTCATAGAAAAGGTCTTATCAGAACTTACCGCCAAAAAGGGTATATTTTGGCGTTTCGACCCCTATTTACCGCCCAATAAAACACTTCCGCAAAACTTTCAAATAGAAGAAGCCACACAAGACTATCAGCCGACTGATACGCTAGAAATAGATTTAACCCTTCCTAAGGATGATATTCTTGCTCAGATGAAACGTCGAGGACGAAATGGTATCAATAAAGCCTTGAAGAAAGAAGTTTGTATTGAAACCATTACAAAGCCTTCACCGCAAGACATTGAAGATTTTTATCGACTTAGCAATGAAACAACTGATCGTGATGGATTCTCAGGACACCCAATAACCTATTATCATCATTTTCTTAAAGAATTAAATCCTTATGCGGTTTTATTTTTTGCAACTTATGAGGGACAACGTATTGCCAGCGCTATTTCAACTTTTTGTGGAGATAAGGCTATTTATTATTTTGGGGCGTCAACCTCCAATCGAGAATATAATAAAATAAAAGCCCCAACGCTTCTACAGTGGTCTATGATTCAATACGCCAAATCACAAGGCTGTAAAACTTATGATTTTTTAGGTATTAGCCCAGAAAACCAGCCGGATCACGCTTATGCGGGGATTTCTCAGTTCAAACACGGCTTTGGAGGGTATAGAAAGTGCTATCAACCCGGAAAAGAAATAACGATTAGCCCTTTTTGGCATGGGCTTTATCGTTTTATTAAAAAACTGAAAAAATAAAGATAAGGCCTGAATTTATCTGACTTTTCTTCACAAGTCCCCATAAAACTCCTAAACTCCCCCTATGAACATTCACTTCATCGGGATTGGTGGTATTGGTATTTCTGGACTCGCACAGCTCTGCGCCACTCGTGGCGATACCGTTTCTGGCTCAAATAAAGGTCAAAACCCTGTTTTTGATATTCTCAAAAAAGCCGGTATCACGAATATCTACGATCAACACGATCCGAAGAATATCCCCCAAAACACCGATCTTATCGTCTACACCGAAGCCATCCCAACCGATAATGTAGAACTTCAATACGCTCAGAAAGAAAAGATCCCAACCAAAACTTATTTCCAATACCTCGGGGAAATATCAGAAGAATACCGAACCATCGCTATCGCGGGAACACACGGCAAGACCACCACCACGGGCCTCATCGCTTGTGGATTTATGGCGGCTGACTTTGACAGTACTATTCTCGTGGGATCAACGCTTGACGCCTTTGGCGGTCGAAATTTCAAAATCATCAACCCGGTGGCTTTTAATAAAGATTCTCGACCGTGGTTACTGGTGGAAGCCTGTGAATATCGAGAAAATTTCAAATACCTTAAACCGAAAATTCTCGTACTCACCAATATTGAATTTGACCACGCGGACTACTTTCAGGACGAAGCACACTATTTCAAAGCCTTTGAAGACCTTGCAAATCGAAGTAAAATGGTTTGTTACCACGAGCAAGATGAAGCCGTGCAGGCTATGGTGCAAAAGACAACCGCCAAACCAATCCCCATTCCCGAACAAAGCGCCAACTCGGTCGCTTTTTATCTCAATATTTTTGGCGAAGCCAATAGACAAAATGCCACACTAGCACTTGGATTAGCGCATTTATTACCCCTTCGGATGGAAGTTTTCAAACTCGGCCTTGGGAAATTCAAAGGTGCGGGAAGACGACAAGAATTTCTTGGCACGGTGAAAAACAAAAAAGGTGCAAAAATTAATATTTTTGATGATTACGGACATCATCCAACAGAAATAAGCGCTACTATTGAAGCTTTCCACGAACGATTCCCACATACGCAAATAACGCTTATTTTTGAGCCACATCAGTATTCTCGAACCCGTATCTTTTTCGATGATTTCGTCCTATCGTTAAAGAAAGCTGATAATCTCGGACTCTATCCTATCTACGAAGCACGGGACAGCACCGAAGACTTAGCGGCGGTGGACATAACCGATCTAGCAAAAGCCCTCCCAAACAGCCACCTCATAACGGACATTAAATCCGTCACAACATTACTGGATAAGGTTGAAGACGATCATATTTGCCTTTTCATGGGGGCGGGTGATATCTCTGATTTTGCACGAGATTTTGTTCGTGAAATGAAGTGATTGAAATACCCTTTACTGCACCCCATCAACCTGATGACGCCAGAGTTCAGCATATTTCCCACTAGATTCACTGAGTTCTTTGTGCGTGCCTGATTCCGTTATTTTGCCCGCTTCTAGAACAATAATTCGATCCATTTTCCGAAGTGTTGAAAGTCGATGCGCGATCACGATCGTGGTTCGCTTCTCCATCAGTGTTTCTAGCGCTTCTTGTATGAGCTTTTCCGCTTTAGAATCAAGGGAACTCGTCGCCTCATCAAGGACGAGAATCGGCGCATTTTTGAGCATTGCCCGAGCGATCGAAACCCGTTGTTTTTGTCCCCCACTGAGCTTTATCCCTCGTTCTCCCACCAGCGTATCGTATTTTTGACTAAAAGTTTCAATGAACTCATGCGCATGAGCCATTTTAGCGGCGTTTATAATTTCCGCTTTCGTCGCTCTGGGATTACCGTACGCGATATTCTCCGCTAGACTTCGATGAAAGAGAATTGATTCTTGTGGAACATAGGCGATATTTCGTCGTAGATCGTCCTGCGTGATATGACTTATCGATTGTCCATCAATCATGATATTACCACTATTCGTATCCATAAATCGCAGGAGTAGATTTACAAAGGTTGATTTTCCTGAGCCCGATTCACCAACAAGCCCCACTTTTTCTCCCGCCTTGATCGTAAGGTTGAAATCGGTAAAAACTTGAGGTGATTTTTTATCGGTTTCGTAGTTAAAATGGACCTTTTTAAATTCAATTTTACCAGACTTTATCCGACAAGATTCGGGTTTTACCGGGTCTAAGAGGTTTGGTGGATCGGTTATAATTTTCATCATTTCCTCCGCATCCGCTATAGCATTGGCATAGTCTTGGAAAAGTCGTCCCAGATTCCACAGGTTTTGGAATAATAACCACACAAATGTCTGAATCGCAAAAATAGTCCCGATTGACAGTATTTTTTGATCCCACGCGTCAATCATCACGAAGAGCAAAACCATCTCTATCCCAATCATCAAAATCGCTTGCCCCAGCTTCATATAACTCCCGGTTCGCCAAGCGGCGGAACGAATGAGGCGTCTCTTGCTAATCGTTTTTTCATACCGTTTTTTTTCTATTTTTTTAGCCGCAAAGATCTTCACATTAAAGATATTCGTAATAGTATCGGCCAATTCTCCCGTTACCTTGGAATCACTTTTCCCCGCTACTCGCCAATAATCAGCCGTATATTTTGCGTAAAAATAAGAACAAATAACATAAAAAATAGTCCACCCAAGAAAAATCAATCCCAAAATCGGAAGAAAATAATAAATAAAGATAAAAGCCGTCACAAATCGAATAATAATCCCCCAAAGATTCCACTGTATGACATCCGCGATCATTTCAAAGCTCCTGACAAACCGGTTCGATTTTGACACGAGTCCCCCACTAAAAGTATTCGCAAAAAAACTATAAGAATGGTTTTGGAGTTTTTCAAAAACATCTTTTTCGATATCACGCATGACCGACGGCTGAAAATAATCGTTTAAAAATTCCGCCAACCGCCAGCCAAGAAAAGAAGTGGTCAGATAGATGATAAAGATGGTTACCGCTAGACCTTTGATCTTATCCAAAACAAGCCCTGGCTTGTCGGCATACTCCGCCATAAGATCGACAATTTCTCGGTAAATCATTGTCGCCCAAAATTCTTGTGCCAGAATCGCCACGAGTGTCGCGAGAAAGAAGAAAAATAGGTTCCATTTATAGACCCTGGCTTTTTGCCAATAGTATTTCAGAATGATGCCGGTCAGTGGTTTCTTTTTCATTGCAAGTATTCAAACGAGTAAAAAGGGTTTTTGTTACAGAATTTTTGAGAAGCTTTAGGTAGACACAAAGCAAAGTTTCCCCGCTTTTTGAAAGAGGAGAACTCAAGGGGGGGTAAATATGCAAGATTAATTCATTTTTATTTTTCCTACAAGTCACTATCAAAGCCATCGTCTTCATTTGATTTCCCCTCAGAGC
>JALWQU010000059.1:0-400 GCA_026982915.1 Candidatus Altimarinota bacterium
TAATCCATGGGTTCCCGGGGACTTCAGCTGAGTAGTTTTGATCCCAATTCCGTTGATAAAAATCACCAGAATATCGACAAATCCCTCCCACATCAGTCCTCACGGTTAGCTCCGATTCAATCGCTTCCATGGTTGAAATGATGCGTGGGTCATCGGCGGGCAATACGCCCATCTGCCAGACAAAAGCCAGGCTCGCATCGACCGTCGCGTCTTCACAAGAAACATGACCATCATTGAGCGATACTTTTTTGAGAAAACGATTGTGCTCGACGGAAAATAAATATTTACACATAGTTTTTTTTATTTTTTTGGCTGCCTCAGTAAAAATTTTGGCATCATCATAATGCCCCGTTACTTTTGAGAGGTAGGCGGCAGACCGAAGTCCTGCATAGGTCATGGA
>JALWQU010000059.1:410-6997 GCA_026982915.1 Candidatus Altimarinota bacterium
GGTCATGGAAGTCGTGTAGGAAAACACCCCAAATTGCTCCTCCCAGAGATCATAACTTGGCAGTGGGAGTCCTGTTTTTGGGTCGATAAAATTAACCAGAAATCGACCGATTTTCAACACCATGGGGTTAAAAAGTTTTTGAACGGCTTCCAGCGATTTTGTATGACGATAAAAAGCTTCAAGCGCGACTAAAATTAAAGCCGATTCATCTTCTTGAATTGGAAGTTGTTTTTTTCCATTTTTAAATTGCGGATGCCAAGAACTTCCAAGGTTGCCACTAGGGGTAAATTTATGACGAACAAAGCCTTCTTCGGAAATAATCTTGACACAAAAATCAAGAAAATTGGCCGTCAGAATAGCGTAGCCTGAATCGGCTAAAATACTCGCCACAAGCGCTCCATCTCGTGGCCACATGTAGGTATAAGTATCCTTGTTAAACTTCATAATATCAGAATCAGTCGAGGCAATAATGGCGCCTCGATTATCAATCTGTGTTCGCATTAGGAGTAAACTTTGTCGATAAGTTTGTCCGATGTCATCGCCTAATACCCCAAAGTTGAGAGTTGATTTGTGACACCATTCTTGCCAGTAATTAAGCGAATGTTCAAAAATAACCGCGACAGAAAGTTTGGTAATACGGGCATGTCCTTTGACGATATCTTTGTAGTTTTTACCCGCAATAACCCACTGATTGAGGGTTTTTGTTTCACCGGCCTTGAAATAATCATAAAACCCAATAGCCGAATCAACCGATCCTTGTTCAATAGGATTGCCTCCCAGATGCCCATCGTCAGCATCACGAAAGGTGCCTTCATGGCCTTTGTAATCAGCTTTTCCGGTGGCAAATTCAGACAAATATTCTCCAGAATCCCATTGACCTCCCGCAAAAAAATATCGAGACTGCCGATAGTGTAAAACGCCGTTTAGATCGGGATCATATTCCGCCGTTTCTTGTTGTTTATCACCATAAATATGGAAATCATGATGAAAAAATATTTTTATTTCTCGATCATAATCGGTTAAATTTTTAATCGTTACTTTTCGGATAAAAATATCATGGGTCGTGTAAACAAAATCTTCAAACCGAATTTTTAGCTGTAGCGACTGGTTTTCAGCGACAGAATTTCCCACCAATGAATCGGTATGATACTTGATATCAAAAACCCAGTTATGATCTTCGGAAAACCAAGAAATTTGACCATCGACGAAAATGCCAACACGATTGAACTCGCCAAAGGCGACATGATTTTCCTGGCCAATAAAAGGGTAATAAAAGTCTTGGACTTGTAAACTCCCGTCAAAATTGAGGCTGAGGTTTCCGTTTCCAATGGCGAGATGTTGTGGCATTTTTTATTTTTTTATTGGATCGTAAGTATACCATACTTTTAAGCTTAAAGCTTCTGTTTTGCGTCTTTGTCGTAGTTTAGGCAACTTTTAGAGATTTCTTAAGGCGTAATTAATCCCTTTATAATTTATCAGACTTTCTTATAGTAGATATGAAATTTCTACAAATTAATAGATCTTCGTTATGAAATTAAAAGGATTCGGTGGGCAAGATTTATGGCAAAAAATACAAGCAAAAGTATCGCCTAAGGTGCTATTTATCTCCATAATGATGGTTCTTTTATGCCTGACAGGACTTGTTGTTTTGAATCTTTGGTCAGACTGGCGGCTGAAAACCGATGATCCGAATTATTTTCACGAAACAGCGGCTCTTATCCTTATTTTTATAGCGGGTATTTATGCTTATTTTAGACTCTTAGTAAAAAGGGTTCCAAAAGCTATTAAGCAGGCTGAACAGCGTGAGGCGCGTAAAGCGAAAGAGGTACAGCTTTTTACCGAAAACATGAAGCGACTAACAACCGGAAAAGAAATATCAGTACAGCTAGAAGCGATTAAAATACTCGGTAAAATAGCGGTTAAAAACCCTTTAAAACGGCAAGAAGTGCTAGATATTTTAGAAAAAGCTAATCATTGGATGCTTCAAAACCGTGATTTTTTATTATCACAAAATTTGATAGCTTGGCGAATAAAAAAAGATTATTACCCACAAATAGAAACCTCTAAGCAGCGTTTAAGCATAGCGTGTATAGCACAGATAGAAAAAATAATAAGAGCGCATATTGGGGATTTTAAGAAAGGAAAAACAGACTTACGGCTTCATCTAAAAGGGAAATGTATTCCGACCTTAAATCTAAGTGGTTTGACGATAAAATCTGGCTGTATTGATTTTGAGTCAGCACGATTGTATCAGATTGATTTTTCACAAGGATATTTACACGATATTAGTTTTAAGGCGACAGCGCTTCAAAAGGCAAACTTTACAGGCAGTGATTTAGAAGTTGATTTTAAGGATTCATTACTGAATAAGGCTCATTTTCATACAGACCTTAGGCGTGTTGAAAATTTGACCGCCAAGCAGTTTTTTACGCTTCACGAATGGGAAAACAACCTTTTAACTACGAAACAAGTAGACCTTTTTTTCCCGAATAAAGATCACGAATCTACAAACTGGAAACAGTGGAAAGACGGGGATCTAGCAAGAGGGTCATTATTACAACGTATAGAAAAATCTGATAAATTATAAAAATGAATTATACAATAAAAATTGTGGATAAGGCGGATTTTGATCGTTTTTATAAAGCCTTTAAGGGACGAAAGACTTTTTTGCAGTCAGTGGCTTATGGGCAGTTTCGAGAAGCTTTGGGTGAAACAATTTTCTATATTGGTATCTTTAGTGACCAAAAACTAGTCGGAATCAGCCTTTTGCAAAAAGTGACCACCAGACTAAAAACATTCTTGCACATACCCCATGGTCCGTTGATTATGGAGGAATTAGATACAGATAAAGTTTGGAAGTCCTTTTTGGATTTTTATAAGCACTTTGGCAAAGAGCGTGGTGTCGATTTTCTCCGAATATCGCCCTTGCTAAGTCCAGATAAGAAGCCCTTATTCTGCCAGAAAGGGTTTGTCGATGCGCCTGTTCATTTGGTAAATCCAGAAAAAAACTGGATACTGGATATTACCGAGGACTTAGAGGTGATTTTATCAAATATGAAAAAATCGACACGCTACGAGGTTCGTCAGATCGATAAAAAAGGGCTGACCGTAAAACAGGGGAATGCCGAAGAGGATCTTGATATTTTTTGGAAGCTTCATCTTGAAACCGTCAAAAGACAAAAATTCACGCCTTTTCCCAAAGCCAATACGGCGAAAGAAATGGCCATATTTGGAGACGACTGTCAGATATTTTCGACCATGGTTAAAGATGATTATTATAGTGCTTCTATTATTATTTTTGATGATACAGCCGCTTATTATCATCAAGGAGCTTCACGATACTCAAAGCTTCCGGTGGCGCATGCCACGATTTGGGCCGCTATAAAAGAAGCCAAAAAAAGGGGCTGTCGATACTTTAATTTTTGGGGTGTTGTGAGTGATACGGATAAAAAACATCCTTGGTATGGGTTATCTCGTTTTAAACGAGGATTTGGTGGATATGAAGAAAACTATCTTCACTGTCAGGATTATCCGTTAACCTTTAAATACCGAATTAGTGCTTTTATTGAAAAGTACCGAAAATGGAAACGAGGCTATTAGACTTTCCTTTAGTGTAAAATGTCGGCTAAAAAATCATCCATAGTGTAGAATCCAGGGGCTTGTTTTGTTAGCCATTCAGCCGCTTTTATAGCGCCTAAAGCGTAGCCGTTTCGGTTTCGAGCGGCGTGAGATAGACGAATACAATCGGCTTCACTATCAAGTCCAATGGTATGCTCAAAATTTAAAATACCTCCACGCGTAGCGGTAAAGTGTATTTCATTTTCAGCTTTCTTTCGTTGAAGTGTTTCTTCTACAACACTTGTTTTTCGATCAATATTTTTGATCAAGATTTCCTCAAGCGTTTTAGCGGTTCCGGAAGGGGAATCAACCTTATTTTTATGATGTATTTCGGTGCCCCATATATCATAATCATCCACATGGTTAATGAGCTTTGCGGCCGATTCCACAATTCGAAAATAAAGGTTCACGCCTATCGAATAATTAGAAGAATACAAAAAACGAATACCTTGTTCGGCCACGATTTTTTTTACTTCGGGGAGATGATCATACCAACCTGTGGTTACCACGATATGATCTTTTTTGAGGTTGGCTAATTTTTTTATATTCGTCAGACAGGATTGAGGCGTTGAAACTTCACAGACAATATCGCTCTTACCGAGCTCCCAGGGATCATTACGCCCAATAGTTGCTTCTATGTTATGATCGCGTTGTAGGGCTATTTGTTGCATCGCCTGACTCATACTACCGTTGCCGATAAAACCTAAATTCATGTCTACTAGCCTAGTGACGATGGGGGAAACCTCAAGGAAAGTCTGATAAATTAATAGGACGCTCTTGAATGGTGCTAAGAAGCAGCCTGAGAAATTCGTCTTTTCGTAAAATTATCACCCGTCCGCTCAAAAACGCCAAATTAAGAGCTCCTATTTTGAGCTCCCGAGTACGGGACTTTGAGGGCTTATCTCGAAAAAAATATAAGCAACCTAGGTTGAACTCAAAATCCTTTCTGATAAAAGATTATCAAAAAATATTTATTCGTTGAAATTTCATCAAAAATACTATAATTTCTTGATCGGCTGAATTTATCAGACTTTCCTTCAACATTTTTTGGTTAGCTAAATTTTTATCCGTCTTTTTTATGCATGAATAAAAGCGGTAGGGCCATGAGAATACCATTAGGCGTACCGATAAAGACAGGCGAAACAAGCCAACAGCCTAAAAATAGAAAAATGGGAAACCGTTGATACCGCTTCGGATTAAAAATCCAGGGCATAAGGCTGAGTAAAACGATAGCCAAAAACCCTATAGAGCCTTGCTCAAGGAGTGTGAGGGTCATACCAGAGGCTGGAGGTGTTATGCTTTGACTGAAAATAAAATGATCTGCTTGGTTAAAGCTGGCCTGTAGAAAGGTACCTTCCCCTGTTCCCCAGAGGATATGATCAAAAAAAGAAAGAATAAGTGGCTCGGTATTGATTGTTGGAGGCAATATAAAGGATCCCAAAAGGCTTATAACGATCAAGAAAACAATCCATAAATAGTGTGTTTGGGGTATTCGCATACGCCTAGATCGAGGAAGCCATAGGAAAGCGGTCAGCCAGAAAACGAGGGTAAGTAGTATAAGTCCATAGTTTTGTGTGAGGGCTATGACGGAGAAGTAAAAAAGCATAACCGGCATCGAATACCTTAAAACAGGGTGTATTTTAAGAAAAATAAGACCATAAAGGGCGGCTATACCCAGCAGATCAAGGGATACAAGTGGTGAAAAATGGGACACGAAAGTACCAAGGGTTATACCGAGGAGAAGGGTGATTTGTTTCCATCGTTTATCCAGCCAAAAAGTCTGACCCGTGATAATGCCAAAGAGAGCAATCGACCATAGTATGATGTAGATAATAGAGTATTTTGGGGCTATCGACTGTGTGGCGGTAAAAGCCATAATGGCTAAGAATAAAAGCAAGACTAAAATCTGGTTTTCGGATACTTGTTGATTTTTCTTTTGTAAAAAAACACTCAAGAGTAGTAACATGAGCGATACACCAAAGTAGGGGAAAGCAAGATTTAAGGTGGGGCTATACTTATCAAGGAAAAAGGGATCACCACCAAGATGGAATCCCAATGGCCACCAAAAAAGTAAGGCAAAAAGTATGAATCCAATTTTTTCAAGTAGTAAGCCCCAAGCTATTTGCTTCATGCGCTATTGCTTAGTATTAGGTGTTTTTTTGATGATTGGTGGCGGCGTAATAAGCTGCTGTAGTTTTAGATATTTTTGTATTTGTTTATTGATTACGGCTTCTATGTTTTTTAGTTCTGCCGCCGATTTTGTGCCATTATTGATATCGAGGACGAGCTTAGTAAGTCTTTCTTTGAGATAACTTTCCGGTATAGCCTCAGGCATTATAGCGGCTTTGGCAAACTTTGCTTGTCGGACAAAAATACCCGCCTTAGGGTCATTTTCTTGTTCTTTCAGAAGTCCTAAGTGTGCGGTGGGAAGCCCTGTTTCTTCAAAGAAAGCCTGCAGGTTTGATTTATCAATCGCAAACTTTAGAAAATCCCAGGCAAGTTCTGGATTTTGACTCGATTTTGTAACCGCTAACGCGTAAACCTTTCCAATGAGTTTTCTGGTTCCACCGAGAGCTGGATTGTCTATTTGTGGGAAAAAAGTTACACGGATATTTTGAGTCGGAATAGTTTTTAGACCATTTTGTTTTTGATTTTTTATAATTGATTCGATTTTTTTGAAGTCTTGTGCGTACCCAAAAACCATAGAGACCTTACCCTGGGCAAAGGTTTCAAAGTTTTTATAGGGCGATTGAGGCGAGGCGATAAACTCATTCCAGGTATAATACCTAAATCGTGGATCAGCAAAACTAGTAAAAAGGTTTAGCGCCTCAACGCCGATACTTTTTTGGCGTTTATTAACGAGGGTTTTTCCCGAAAAAATATTCAGCACTTGACCGTCTTTCGTAAAGAGCTGCCCGTCTAGTTGGGTAAATATGTTCTGAAAAATATCAAAACCATAAAAAACATTG
>JALWQU010000060.1 GCA_026982915.1 Candidatus Altimarinota bacterium
ACTTTTTTAATCTTTTTGGTTGCCCAAGTTACCTATAAAATATAGACTACGAATCCAGCATAATTTAATCTTTACCCGAGTTAAAATTATGAACGACAAAACCCCATTTACAAGCTATTTAAGGCTTGTACTCGGTTAAATCTACAAGCTTATTGAATACTTTTTTTATTCAAATTAAAGGCGCTATTTTTTTGCACATTTTTTCCACAATACAGGAGGCCTTGGTAAAAATATAAAATACTTATTCACTAACCCCCAAACAAAAACATGCTCGAACTACAGATTAAAAAACGAAACGGTGATATTGTGAACTTTGATAAGGAGCGTATCTGTTACGCTATCGGAAAAGCCATTGAAACAACCGATGGCGTGCCAAATACAGATCTCGCAAAAGTTATCTGTGATGAAGTTGCTTTTGAAGTAGAAGAGCGATTTTTTGGGGGAGAGCGAGTGCCTACGGTCGAAGAGATTCAGGATATTGTGGAGCAAAAGCTCGTAGAATCGGGTAATTTTGAAATCGCCAAACACTACATCCTGTACCGAGCGGAACACGCCAAGCGAAGGGCTGAGGAACGACTCGCCCAGTTGGAAAAAATTGATAAAAACCTGCTTAAGGTAACGAAACGAAACGGACGAAAGCAAATTTTCAAAAAGGCCAAACTTGAAAAAACCTTTAAAATAGTCGCTAAAGGTTATCCAGACTGTAAATTCAAAGATCTTTACGAGATCTTAAAACTCATGATTACCGATGGTATTTCGACCAATGATCTACTCAAAAACATGCGAAAAGCCGCTTTGGATATGATCTCTATTGATAATGTGAATTGGCAAAATGTAGCGGGAAGGCTTTACGCGGTTGAGTTTTACGGCAAAGCCTGTCGGAACCGGAAAATGAAACATAGTGATATTTACACGCCTAAATCATGGGTGAAACACTTTAATGACTACATAAAAAAAGAGTATTATTACACAGATTTTTACAAATACTACACCAAGGACGAGATCCTGAAAGCCGGGGAGTTCATCGATAAAGATCGAGATTTTACCTACATTTACTCGACCATGATCGCTTTTGATCGGCGGTATCTACTCAATCCCAATAAGGTTGTTCGGGAACTGCCACAAGAAATGTATTTAGCCGTGGCCCTTTTCCTCGCGACACCAGAACCAGAAGGCAAAAGATTAGAAATGGCAAAAAAGATTTACGAAGCTTGTTCGACGCAAAAACTATCACTGCCAACGCCGACACTTCTAAACGCACGAACCAATTACCACCAACTTTCGAGTTGTTTCAAGCTCAATGTTGATGATGACCTGCGAGCGATTTATCACCAATTCGAAAATATGGCACAGATTTCCAAGTTTGGAGGCGGTGTGGGGGTTTATTTTGGTCATGTACGAGCCAAAGGCGCTTCGATTCGAGGCGTGAAAAACTCTTCAGGAGGCGTATTGCCATGGCTACGAGTCGTCAACGATACAGCTTGTGCGGTAAACCAATTGGGCGCTCGATTGGGGGCTATTTCACCGACGCTGGATATCTGGCACAAGGATATTTTTGATTTTCTTGAAATGCAGACGGAGTCAGGGGATATTCGGTCAAAGGCTTTCGATGTTTTTCCGGCTGTGACGATGCCCGATCTTTTTATGGAACGAGTAGCCGCTGATGAAGATTTTACCCTTTTTGATC